>CAYWHT010000239.1:0-6756 GCA_964458135.1 uncultured Saprospiraceae bacterium
CGCAGAGCGACTATTCCACAGGGTAAACTCCCAGTAGGCTCTGAATCGCCCCAAGGGCGTAATTATTTTGTTAGAAAAGGAGGACGCAACGTGTTTTCTATCCGGATCGGGATGCCGATCGTTGTGCGGACTTGATAGGTATCTACGCGCTTAGCCCAAAAAGGTTGCCCCAAAGGAAGCCATACGTTTCTTGCCCAGAATGCTTGCACCGGCCATTGCGCTGTCTTTACCCCTGTTTCGGGCGCTACCCTTCCGTTTCCGCCGGCGGGTCGATGATATCCCGCCCCAGCAATTCCGCCACCACGATCACGCGTGGAATCTCCGCCGATTTTTCGCCGGAGCAGAGTTGGGAACATCCGATAAACTTACGCTCTCCTGGCCGCACTGTGAACTGGCGAGCGACGTGGCCGGCCGTATTTTCGTACTGCAGGGGAATCGTAATAATGGCGCGTATCGCGGAAGATTCGTGCGCATTGACCAGGGTAACGCGCTCCCCACAACCCACGCGGCCACACGCTCCTCCTATCCGCAGGGAAAGAAAATCCCGGCCGTCGACGGGTCGGGTTACGCCATTCCATTCGACATGTTCCCCGGTTTGGACAAATAGGGTTTCTTCAATTTCGGCAAAAGAAAAAGTCTGATCCGGAAAATAAGCGCCGTCGCCTTTAATGTTACCTTTTTCCCGTGGTAGATCCGGATCGGGATTATCCGGTCGATTGGTCTGGGAATCGGAACCGCAAGCCGCAGCCAATAAGGCCAGGAATAGCATGAGCCGTTGGATGTTGTTCATGGTGTCATCTTTTCTTGCTGTGGGATAATCATTTTTAATCTTCGAGCTCGATGACCAGGTCATCCTGTTCCACGAGCGTTTTAGGTCCGAGATGTATTTTTTTCACCCTTCCTTTCTGCGAGGCGGTAATGGTGCTTTCCATTTTCATGGCTTCGATCACAAAGAGCGGCGTGTTGACCGCAACTTCCTGCCCTTCTTCCACCAGGATCTGAGATAGATTACCCTGCAGGGGGGCACCTACTTCATTAGCCCGCTCGGCTTTGCGATGTGCGATGGCTTCGGGGCTGACCCATTCATCCCGCACGATCAGCGATCGCATTTGCCCGTTGAGTTCGAAGAACACCAGGCTATTGCCGTTTTCATCGGGCTGGGTGCGGTTGAGATAGCGAATGAGCAGGGTCTTGCCCACATCCAGCTCAACCAGGATCTCCTCATTGGACCGCAAGCCGTAGAAAAAAGCCGGAGTCGGTAAGTTCTTAACGACACCGTACCGCTGGTAGTGGTCAAAGAAATCTTCGTACACCTTAGGATAGAGCTTATAGGAGAGGAAATCGCGCAGTGGCAGGTTTTCGTCAAAGCGTTCGCGGAAGGCCGGGAATTCCTTTTCGAAATCTACCGGTTCCAATTGCGCATTGGGGCGCTCGGTGTAGGGTTGTTCGTCTTTGAGCACGATGCGCTGAATATTCGGCGGAAAGCCGCCCTCGATCTGTCCGAGATCGCCGCGCATCAAAGCTTTAACGCTTTCGGGAAAGTCGAGCCGGTCGCCGCGCTCCAGAATATCTTCCCGGGTCAATCCATTGGAGGTCATAAACATCGCCATATCCCCGACCACCTTGGAAGAGGGGGTCACCTTGACGATATCCCCAAAAAGCTCGTTGGCGATGCGGTAATTTTGCTTGATGGTGTCGAATTTTTCTTCGAGCCCCAGCGAGCGGGCCTGAGGGCGCAGATTGGAATACTGGCCGCCGGGAATTTCGTGTTCGTACACTTCGGCCGTACCGGAACGCAGTTCCGTTTCGAAGGCCTGGTAATACCTGCGCACTAATTCCCAGTAGCTCGAAAAGCGGTTGAGCGAATGCAGGTCGATGGGGTTTTCCCTGTCGCGCCCCTGCATCATGGCTACCACCGAATTAAAATTAGGCTGGGAAGTTAGGCCAGACATGGAGCTGATGGCCACGTCCACTACATCCACGCCCGCCTCGATGGCCTTCAGATAGGCGCCGGCCTGCAGGGAAGACGTATCGTGGGTATGTAAGTGAATGGGCGCCTCCACGGTTTCTTTCAGCTTGCCGATCAGCAGCTCCGCGGCGTAGGGCTTAAGCAGCCCGGCCATATCTTTGATAGCGATAATGTGGGCGCCTTCGTCTTCCAACCTGCGGGCCAGATCCAGGAAGTATTGCAGGGTAAATTTTTTGCGATTCGGATCCGTAATATCGCCGGTGTAACAGAGGCAAGCCTCGGCAATGGCGTCCGTGCGTTCCCTTACCGCCCGGATGCTGGTCTTCATTGCTTCCAGCCAATTGAGGGAATCAAAAATGCGAAAGATATCGATACCCGTGGCGGCGGCTTCTTCTACAAAACGCTCGATCAGGTTGTCCGGGTAGGCGGCGTACCCTACGGCGTTGCTACCCCGCAGCAACATCTGCAGCAAAACGTTGGGCAGGGCCTTGCGCAAGGCTTCGAGCCGGTTCCAGGGGCATTCTTTTAGAAACCGCATGGCGACGTCGAAGGTCGCCCCTCCCCACACTTCCATCGAAAATAGTTGGTCGCCGTGGTGGTGGGCGTAACTTTCGGCCACCTGCAGCATGTCATAAGTACGCATGCGCGTGGCCAGAAGCGATTGGTGAGCATCGCGGAAAGTGGTGTCCGTATACTGTATGGCGCGCTCTTGCTTGAGCCATTCAATAAACCCTTCCCGCCCCAGGGTTTCCAGTTTTTGCTTTGTTCCCGGAGGAGGGGTTCCGTTGAGGGAACATTCCGGTACGACCGGATGGATAAATTCGGGTTTTTCTTGCTTGGTTCCCAAATCGGGATGGCCGTTGACGATGATGTTTCCGAGGTAGCGCAACATGCGGGTGCCCCGGTCCCGCCAGTTGGGGGGCGTCATCAATTCGGGATGGGCTTTGATGAAGCCCACCGTCATCTCTCCGTTCTGAAAAACCGGATGTTGCAGCAAGTTGAGCAGGAAGCCCAGGTTGGTCTTGACCCCACGCACCCGAAACTCGCGCAGGGCGCGGTGCATACGCTCGGATGCGCCGGGCAGGGTGCGGCCCCAGGCCGTTACTTTGACCAACAGGCTATCAAAAAAAGGAGAAATCTTGGCGCCGGCGTAAGCATTACCCGCATCCAGGCGGATACCCATGCCACCGGCGCTTCGGTAAGCGATGAGGCGGCCATAGTCGGGCTTGAAGTCTTGGTTGGGATCTTCGGTCGTCACCCGGCACTGTATGGCGCAGCCCGTCAATTCGATTTGGTCCTGATGGCCGAGCTTGAGCAGCTCACCGGCAAGGGGATGTCCCATCGCGATCAGAATCTGGGAACGCACGATGTCCACCCCCGTCACTTCTTCGGTAACCGTATGTTCCACCTGAATACGGGGGTTGACTTCGATGAAGAAGACGTTTTCCTCCCGGTCGACCAGGAACTCCACCGTTCCGGCGTGACTGTAATTGACCGCCCGGGCCAGACGCAGGGCGTAGTCGTACAGCCGTTGTTTGGTTTCTGCCTTTAGGGTCGGGCAGGGCGCGACTTCCACCACCTTTTGGAAGCGCCGTTGCACCGAACAGTCTCTTTCGTAGAGGTGAATGATGTCCCCGTATCGATCGCCCAGGATCTGCACCTCAATGTGCTTGGGGTTTTCCACGAAGCGCTCCAGGAAGACCCGGTCGTCGCCAAAGGCCGTTTTGGCCTCGCTCTGGGCTTCTTTCAGTTCGCCGCTTAATTCCGCTTCGGAATAGACGACCCGCATGCCACGGCCGCCGCCGCCCGCCGCCGCTTTGATGATCACCGGATAACCAATGCGGGCGGCTTCCTGCACCGCCACTTCCGCTGACCGCAACGCCTCTTTGCTATCTTCGATCAAGGGCACGCCGACTTCCCGGGCCAGCGCTTTGGCCGACACCTTATCGCCCAGGCGGTCCATCACTTCCGGAGAAGGCCCGATAAAGGCAATGCCCGCCTCGCGGCAGGCGCGCGCAAAATTTACATTTTCGGAGAGGAATCCATAGCCCGGGTGGATGGCGTCGACCTGGTGTTGCCTGGCCACCCGGATGATGGCGTCGATATCCAGATACGGCTTCAGCGGTTCGTCCTCGGGGCCCACCTGGTAAGCTTCATCGGCTTTGTAGCGGTGGAGGGAATAGCGATCTTCGTAGGTGTAGATCGCTACCGTGCGCAACTTCAATTCGGAAGCGGCGCGCAGTACGCGAATGGCGATTTCTCCGCGGTTGGCGACGAGTAGTTTTTTGAACTGGAGAATTTCCTGCGACATGACGAAGTGCAAAGGTTTAGTCGGAAGTCCGCAGCCGCGGCCCCATTAGCATTCCCGAGGCAAGCGAATCTCCAAATAACGGAATTAGGGACCGGGCTGAATGCCGGTGAAGACACTGGAGGTGAAAATAAAAAATTGGGCGCAATGCAGCCGTAAAGATCACTCCAAAAGGTATTCGATGTCTTTGCGGGAAAAGTCGGCCCGGCGCACGTTTTCAATAATGTCTTCCGCCAGCTTGGATTTTTTTTCTTGCAGGCGGAGTATTTTTTCTTCAATGGTGCCTTTGGTGATAAACTTAACGGCGATAACGTGTTTGTTTTGTCCGATGCGGTGAGCCCGAGCAATCGCCTGCTGTTCGGTGGTCGGATTCCACCAGGGGTCCAGGATGAAGACGTAGTCGGCCGCCGTCAGATTGAGTCCCGTACCGCCCGACTTGATGGATATGAGAAAAGACCGCACTTCGGGCTCGTTTTCAAAGCGTTCGATTTGGGTTTGGCGCACTTTGGGCGGCACCTCCCCGGTCAGCCAGGAGAAGGCCTGATTACTTTGCTGAAAATGCCGGCGAAAGAGATCGAGGTACTGAACGAAAGAACTGAAAAACAAGGCTTTATGCCCGCTGCGGCGAATGACGTCCCAATGCTCCAGGATATCGTTGAATTTGCCGCTGTCCTTTTCGTATTTCTCGAACACCAATTGCGGGTGATTGACCAACTGCCGCAGCCGGGTCAGCGTTTGCAGGACGATCATGCGGTACTTGGGGTTATCGGCTTCGAAGTTTTCCAACAGGTAATTGCGGGCCGCTGACTTTTCGCGCTCGTAGAGCCTTTTTTGCTCACCGGTCATCTCCGAATAAAAGGTTTTGGTGGACAGAGGGGGTAGATCCCGCGCCACTTCTTCTTTGGTTCTGCGCAGGAGGTAAGGGCCTACCATGATTCGGAGCCGTTCTTTTTTCTCTTCGTTTTGGTAGCGCTCGATCGGCGTGATAAACTCCCGGCGGAAGAAGTTGTAGGTGCCCAGAAGGTCCGGATTGATGAATTGCATTTGCGACCAGAGGTCGGAAAGGGAATTCTCGATGGGCGTGCCGCTGAGGCTGACTTTGTGGCGCCCGTTGAGCCGGTTGATCGCCTTGAACACCTTGCTTTCCCGGTTTTTGATCTGCTGGCTTTCGTCAAGCACGATGTATTCGTACTCCAGCTCCTCCAGAAAATCCACATCCCGAAGGGCCGTCTGGTAGGTGGTCAAGATGAGGTCGAAGCGCGCCAGCAGCCGGGTGTCTTTGTAGCGTTTTTGCCCTACGTGCCGGTACACCGTCAGATGGGGGGCGAATTTATTGATTTCGGCATTCCAGTTGAACACCAGGGATGCCGGCAGGATGATGATGGCCCGCAGCGGCCGCAATATTTCGGCATCCGAAGGCGACGAGAAAAGGTCGAGTTGAACCTGCCCGTTGCCGTTGGCGGAATAGGCGCTCGCCAGTTCTTCTTTGGCGTGCACCAGCATGGCTATGGTTTGCAACGTTTTACCCAACCCCATATCATCGGCCAGGCAGGCGCCCAAACCGGTGCGGTACAAGCGCACCAGCCATCGTACCCCTTCCAGTTGATAAGGGCGCAGTTGCGCTTTGAGCTGCTCGGAAGGATAGTAATCATCGCTCTCGAGCTCTTCCGATACATTATTGCCCGCATCCAGCCCCAATTCTTCCAGTAAGGTGTACTGACTTTTATTCAGTCGCAGACGAAGTCCCTCCTTACGACCAAACTGCACCAGGCTGTGAAATTTGGTCATCCATTCTTGGGGGATGAGGAATCCTTTACCGTCGGGAAGCGGAAAATAACGCCGCCCCTCCCGGATATAGGGAACCAGATCCAGAAAGGGTATGCGAATTTCACCGACCAATACCGTACCGTAAATATCGAACCAGTCGTTGGCCTGATCGGTCTCCAGTTGCAATTGGGGGGCCTCCAGAAGAAGTTGACGGTCTTCCCACTGGGGGAGCGTCAGCATAAAGCCCGCCTTTTGTAAAGCCCGTTTCCGTTCGGCTATCCATTCCAGAAGAAAACAGGGATCTTCCGTCTCTTCTTCCGGATAAAAATAGCTGCCCTCCCCCAGTGATAAACCGAAGGCTTCCAGTTTCTCCAAAAAGCCTTGCTCCCGCGGCAAATCCCGCCGCACCTGCACGATGCGGATGTCTTCTTCGCTGAATTCCAGGGAGGTGCGCTTTTCGCGGGGGGCGTTCCAGATAAAATCGGCGCCGGCGTAAGACATATGCACCGAAAGCACCCAATGTTGGTGGAAGAGGTTTTGCACCGGCTCCAACCGGCAGCCTAGCAGTTCATCGTGATAAACGACGTCAAAACCCTCCGCTTCAATCTCTGCCTTGGACGCTACCTTGACGATAAACTTTTGGAAATAAGTGCGCACCGCCTTACGGGGAATGACCACCTCGTCTTTGGTGCGAAAAGGCTTGACCATGTTC
>CAYWHT010000240.1:0-5607 GCA_964458135.1 uncultured Saprospiraceae bacterium
CTATCAGCTGGAGCGGCTACTTCTCCTTTTGGCCTTTACCGGCTTGGCGTACGGAGAACGCCCCCACGGTAAAGGCTACGGCAAAGGCCGACATCATCCAGTACCAACGCGGTTGGTCTTCGGCTTCCGGCGGGGGGGCATTTCGGAAAGCTTCCAGGGTTTCCCATTCCAATTCCTGCAACTCCATCTCGCGGCGCAGCTCCGGGTGATGGGCTTCGATGCGCTCGATTTCCATCGCCTCTTCGATGGGTAATTCGCCGCGTAAGTAGGCATCGATTTTATCGTACAATTCCTCTTTATTCCATTTCATAAAAGTCTTTTAAAAAGATGCATCAACAAAGGTAACCAACCTTATTGGCCCATTCTAGGAAACCATTCCCGGATCACCCTTTCGGCCGGTTTTTTATTGGGGGTAAATCCGCGTTGACCATTTCCGCCATCATCCAGGTAGGAAGGGAACTTCCACCAAAGAATCCCCTTGCACCACGATTGTTCATGGATGGCCTCCATGACAATTTCGTAACAGAGCGACTGATGGGCGCCATTGTAGGGTTGCCCGTTGGTGTCGGCGTGCGGTTGTATCCAGGGGGCTTCGATGCTGCGGAAACCGATTTCCGTAAATAACAGCGGCCGCCCTATTTCTTCGGCTCTGGTTTCGGCCTTTCGGATTGCCCGGCGAAAACCGCGTCGAAGGGTTGCTTCGTCGGCTTGTTGTTTCTCGCTGAGGGGGTAGTAACAATTTAATCCGATCAAATCGAGTTCCGGCCAAAACGTCAAATGCTCAAATTCTGCTCCCCAGTTGGCGGCGTAGGTAATGGGGCCCGAGTAAACCCGCCGTATCTGCCGGATGAGCCGGCGCCAGTCATTGGGGCGCTCCAGTGTAGCTTTTGCAAACTCGGTACCGATAACGAATAGGTCCACTTCGTAGATTTCCGCCAGGATGGCGTAGTGGCGTATCCAGCGGTAGTAATGCTCGAAAAATTGCCGCCAGCCGGCTTCGCTTTGCATTCGGATGTCTCCCGGCCAGCTACCTCCTCCCAACCAAATTTGCGGTTTGAGAACGGTCAGCATGCCCTCGGCTTTTGCCGATTGTAGAGAGTGGATGACACTCTCGTCGTTTTCCGACCCCGCCCGTTGCGGGATGGGCAAGGCCCCGGGCTTACGGGGATCCCGGAGATAGGAATAGGGTACAATTGCGGCTGCATTACTGCCCAGCCGGCGCATCTTGGACAGGGCGCGGCTCGCCTCCCGCGATACGTAGCCATTGTAGATGGAGTAGCCCTCGTGGGCGAAGTTAAACCCCCGGATGGTCGGAAGTTCCTCCGCGCTGGAGCGGTTGGACAAGGAAGAAGGACCTTGCTGGAGAAAATTCGTCCACTCCCGATTAAGGGCGCTTAGTTGGGCGTCGGAAGGCTCCCAGTTGCCGTACCGTTCCAGGAATTGCTCCCGCCCCCAATTTTGAATTAAAAAATCTACGGCGGCGGCCGACAAAGCATCCCAGGCCAGCGGCGCAAATTGGGCGGAATCCGGATGGCGCCACAGTTGAACAATGGACAGGCGGTCGGCCTCGCCCGACAGTCGTTTCGCCCAGTAAGTATGGCTGCTGCCTTGCCATTGCCGGGTGAAATACACGCTTAGTCCGCGTTCCAGAAACGGCGTGGAGGGTGCTCCGAGCAAATGACGAAGCAGTAAAATTTGCTCACCACCCTCCAATAGCCCGGCGTAGCTGCGGTTGGCGACCAAATGCAGGCGATTGTCCTGCAGATCTGCCTGACAGCGCCGGACGTCGTTGAGTTGCAGCCCTTTCCGTTCGGCCTTGGGATAGAGGTGCAGTTCAAAGGCGCCGGTATCCGCCGTACTGCTCGTTCCGGTAAAAGACTGTATCCTCCGGGCGGCCCGTTCCATTTCCCGCTTGAGTTGAGTGAGCAGACGGCTTTCGGGAGCAAAATGGTGCGCGATGTAGGTGTAATGCCGGCTTCGGCCCACCGTATCGGGTAGGGCGGTAAAGTCGAAGGTGCGATCGTGGTCTATTTGCCGGCGGTTGTCTTCGAAGAATCCCAGCAGGAGGCGACGCGCTTTATCGCGAACGGAAAATCCCCACGAAGACCAGCGAAATAATCGCCACCCGCTTGCTTGTGTTTGTTGAAATTCGATGATGGAACGATCTTCATTGCCCGTGAGCAAGAAGATGGGAAGTTTGGCGTTTAAGGGGTGGGGATAGTAGGCCAGGGTGAAAATATTGGAAGGGGCGTTAAAAGTTTTTCCGTGGATTCGCAAGCCCTGCTCTTCCAGGGATAACGGCAGGTAGGGTAGCCAATCGGCGATCCAGCGGTTGTTTTCGGGAGTCCCCACTAATAAAACGGGCCATTGCTCCAGGCTGTCGGCCCGAATAGCTGTATCCGGCACGATTCGGAGCGTTATGCCGCGCCGGCTGCCCCGCTGTAAGCGCTCGCCCAACTGCCGGTATTCGGGACGGCGGGCGGGATAAACGATCAGCAGCTTTCGCATATCCCGGAATCGACGAATCAATTCGGAACGACTGGGCGCGGGTTGGAGATAGGAGCGGGCAGTTGCTTGCCGCCGGCTTTCTTTGCAGGCGAGGGAGATCATCCCAATCGCCAAGGCGAAAGTCAGGTAAATCAGTTGCTTCATCGGGTGACGGGCTGCATATTTTCAATAAATTTCTTCAATTTTGGGCGTATTATCCAATAAATTATTCTAATCCTATGAATCGTCTTTATCTGTTGTTGGTTTTCAATTTATCGCTTGCTCTGGGCGCTTGCCAGTCCGGGGGAGATTGCAGCATGCGTATCGGGGAAGTCGAAGCCCAGGCCGGGGAGCGGGTTTGTGTGGATGTGGAAGTGCGCAACTTCCAACAAATACTCGGCATGCAATACACCATTAAGTGGGACACCACCGTGCTGCGTTTTCAGGAAACGGCCAACTACCATCTTCCCGCCCTGACCGCTCAGAATTTTGGTCGCCCGCCCTCCTTTCCCGCTCGCCTTACGGTTGCCTGGTACAATCCTAACTTAGTACCGGTTGATAAAGACAATGGTTCTACCTTATACCAAATTTGTTTTGAAGCGGTAGGGGCCTCCGGGGCCGAGAGTTCCATAGAAATCGTCGATCAGCCCACCATTATCGAACTGGTGCAGGCCGGTGAAGAAGATCAAACGGTTCCGCTCAATACGTTGCCCGGTAAGGTGACCATCCGGTAGATGTTGAAGGGAGTATTGGTTTTGCCGCCTTTACCGCGAGTCTTTTTTACTGATCCTCCACATTCCAAATAATGATGCTACGATCATCGCCGGTGGAAATCAGCTGATTGCGGTAGCCCGACCAGTACAGGCGGTTAACGGAATTGAGGTGCCCGCCGTTACGTACGGTGTCGAGCACCTTGATCAGTTGGCAGGATTGGGGATTCCATATTTTGATGGTTTTGTCTCTGCTGGCCGTCGCCAACCACTTCCCTTGCGGATGCAGTGCAATGTGATTGAGCGTAAACCAGTGGGCGGGGAGGGCATTAGCGGGGGTGTAATCTTCCAGTTGCCAGCGGCGTAGATGGGCGTCCCGCCCTCCGCTAAAGAGGAAGGTTTGATCGGGGCTGTAGCGTACCGCAAATACCGAATTATCGTGCGCCTTGTGAATGGTGTGCCGCAGGGCGAGCGTTTGTGCGTCGAGCAGGTAGATGGCGTGATCACTAGCGCCGACGGCCAGCTCGTTGCGCTGGGGGCTGTAGTCGATACAACGCAGGGGGCGATTGGTAAGCTGAAAGCTCTCGAGGCTGCGGCGCTCCGGAACCGACCAACGGGTGAGTACGCCACCCCCTCCAACGGTAAATAGAGAATCGCCGATGCGCCGGATGCCGAATACGCCTTTTTGATGGTGGTCGATATTCAAGGTGTCCTGGGGGTTGCGCAGGTCCACCCAGTGCAGGCCGCCGTTCATGTTGCCGACGACTACCACTTCCAGGTCGGGAAGGTATTCCAGCGTAAAAATTTGGGTTTCCACTTTGGCGATGAGCCGGCCGGGGTCGGGCTCGTCCAGGTTCCAGGCAACGACCCAGCCGTCTCCGGCTCCGGAGAGGAAGTGGCGTTCGTCCCGGCCGGCGGTGAGCGCGAAAATGGAGGCCTCGTGGCCGGTGAGCTGTTTCCACTTTTGGATTTGTAATGCTTGAACCATATACTCGGAAAACAGACTTTCCTTAATTTTGGTTGTTAATTTTTGATTCGACAATCTTGAGTCCATGCCTGTATTATTTCAACGGCCTATTGAGCACGGAGGGGAGCTGGGAGTCTGGCAAATCGAGGAAGGGGAAGACTGGTTTCGCCGGCGGCTGGCCTTGACGGCCATGGAGCGCCGCCAACTGGATAGTATGCATGCCGGCCGGCGGTTGCAATGGTTGGCGGTCCGTCAGTTGGTGCACCGCATGTCGGGCCGTAAAGAAAGAGGCGCCTTCTTTAAAGACGAATTCGGGAAACCGCATCTTGAAGCCTCAACCCATCAGGTATCCATCAGCCATTCCCGGGAATTGGCGGCAGCGATCGCCGCTCCCCGCCTGGTGGGAATTGACATCCAGGCATACGTGGAAAAAATCGGGCGGCTTGCCGGAAAATACATGGCGCCCGAAGAGTTGAAAAGCCTAAATCAGCAACACCGCCTGGAGCAACTGCACGTTTATTGGTGCGCAAAGGAAGCCTTGTACAAAGCTCACGGACGGCGGCAGCTCAATTTTTGCCACCACCTTCGGGTTGAAGCATTTGACTACAGCAGTTCGGGCGGGCGTTTTCAAGCTTGGATCACAAAAGGGCGCGTTCCGCGGGCTTTTGACCTGCATTACGAAGTTTGGAACGCTCATTTCCTGGTATACGCCATCGCCCGTCAGGCGTAGCGCCGCAGCAGCTTGTATACTTTGTCCTGCCCGCAAAACATGGCCCAACCCGAGGGGGTGGCGTCGTAGACGCCGTCCCGGATCGTTGGATCGGCTCCCCGTTTCAATAAGAAGGCTACCATCTCGGTGCGCTGATTGGCTTCACAGGCGAGGTGCAAGGCGGTGGCTTGCAAATGAAAAAAGGGGATTTTGGCATTGATATCCGTTTGGTGCTCCAGCAGCAATTCCGCCATTTCGATCCGGCCGTATTTACCGGCGAATAGCAGCGCTTGCTGAAGCAGCAGTTGATCTTCCGGATGGGGCGGATCACCAATACGGATGAGCAATTGACGCACCTTCTGTATTCGATTGAGTGCGGCGGCGAAGGGGAGGTGCACCCGGGCGCCGAATTGGAGGAGTAATTGCGGGCAGTTGACGGGAAAGCGGGGCAGGCGTTCATCGGCGCCGTAGAACAGAGCGTAACCGAGGGCCGTATCGACAGTGCTGTTGTACCGGCCCCGCCGTTCCGGGTCGGCCCCGTTCATTAGGAGTGTGCGGGTCACCTCTACATTATTGACGCTGACGGCCTGGTGTAGTGGGGTTTCTCCTTTATTGAGTTGTTCGCAACTATCGACTTCCGCTCCGAATTCGATCAACAATTGAGCGATTTCGCCGGCTTGTTCGGGCCATTCCACGCTGGCCATGCCGGTAACTTCGTGGAGCAGGGTATGTTT
>CAYWHT010000240.1:5617-6708 GCA_964458135.1 uncultured Saprospiraceae bacterium
TTGCATGCCTCGGCTATCGGGATGATCTCGCCATCGCGCCAGCGCCGGATATTGTTGGAGTAGCTGCCGGAGTTCGTCGGCTTGCCCGTCTTCAATCATTCTTCGCGCCGACTGGAAAGCTTCATCGAGTTCCAAATTTTCGGAGGGATAGTCGGTGATTTTCATGCTCAGGGCTCAGTTTTTCGCTCCACTTCCAATGCGTCGGCCGTATCGCTTGGTGGCTGGGCAGGCGCCAGATGGAGATCCGAAAGTTCATACATGACCAGGGTGACCGCCACCGCCGAAATCAGGGAGCCTAGGATAGTGCCCACCAAGGGGAGCAGGAACAAGATTTGTAATACTATACCGGCGCAGAGCGTGACGCCGGCGTACTGACGGCTCAGTTTGGCGCTCTTTTGGATATCCAGACCGAACTGTTCGCTGTAGTTATCGAATACGGCGAAACCCATGAAATAGGCCTGAATGAAAAAGATGGTTGCCGGCTTTAAAAAGGCTAAAAAACCAAAAATGCCGAAAGCAACCGACAAAATGACGGTGGCCACCAATTCCAGAATCCAGGAGCGCAAGGCGACTTTAAACATCCGAATCTGGGCCTTTACGAAAGCGTTAAAACTCGCCTCGCTATCCTGTCCGGTCAGAATACTGGTAGCCAGGCGGGAAACATGAAAAATGATGATCTCCAGGAATACCAGGATGACATACTTCATGCCGCCCATGAAGAGCAGGTCGTAACCTTCTTCGGCAAATTCGAAGGCCAGCTCGCTCATGCCGCCGAACGCGGAGAGCGGGGAATTGGTGTTAATACCCCCAATCCAGTCGAGAAAAACCGATAGAAATTTTAGTCCCAGAATTAGGCCAATGACAATGAATAACCGGCTGACCCAGCCATATTTCCAAAAACCCTCCCATAGACGATACCGGCGGGTAAAATCAATTGCCTCCCAGTGCTTGATCAGGGTAAAATAAAATTGGTAGAAATAGTCCAGCGCCTTTTCTCCCTTCATGGATCAGTTTTTGGTGGTTGTAGTTGGATGCACGCTTATAGTCTGACAACTCAGGATTTGTGAAAATATGACGCCGCTATTTTTTCG
>CAYWHT010000241.1:0-6698 GCA_964458135.1 uncultured Saprospiraceae bacterium
GTGTAGGTGAGGGAAACACCGAACTTGGGCAAATAAGCCGTCAACCCGTCAGTCAAACTAGCCTGAAAGAATAGGATCGGTATCAAAAAAGCTACCAGCGGAAGTACGACTAGCAATATCCAGCTATCGTCAAAACCTAATAATTCACGGGTGGATGCTTTTACGATCATTGAAGCAATTTAATCGAAAATCATAAATCTTTAAAACTGCACCCGGTAAAGTAAATCGGGGAAAAACCCGGACTGCAAGACTTCGTTGATTTCGCCGGTGCTTTCGCTGAACCGCCGCACAAAGATGTTTTCATTACCGGTGACGTTTTGCAGGTCCAGAAAAAACTGGTGGGAGAGCGCACTGCTGCGGCTGTTGAGCTGAATACCGAATTTGACGTCAAAACGAAAATAGGGGTCGTATCGTTCGCTGTAGGCGGATTCCTCGATCAGGATTTCTTCCCCGGTCTGCCGCGAGGCTGCGAGGTCAATCGGGGTAAAATTGCGCCCTCCCGCGGTGGTAAGTTTCATATCCAGCGTCAGGGCGTTGCGGTCGTTTTCCCCGACTTTAAACTCCTTGCCGGAGAGCAAGTTAAGGACGTAGCCATTGTTAAAAGCGGTATTGCGGCGAATGCCGTCGCTGCCTTCGTATTCGGAATCGAAAACGGAGGTGGTAAGCATGGCGTAATATCCTTTGGTAAAGGCTTTCTCCAGGGTCAGCTCCAGGCCGTAATTGGCGCCGATGCCCTCGTTAACCAGGGAGCCGACTTCGGGAAAGGTGAAATCGTCACCGGCATTGAGCATGGAGAAGCTGGTGGGAGTTTGTTGCACCGGCACGTTGCGGATGGCCTGGTAGTAGGTTTCCAGTTTAGCTTTCCAGCTGGCGCCGAGGGAGCGGTTGTACCCTAAGACAAAGTGGTGACTGCGGGTAAAGTCGAGATCCTGATTGGTGGCCACGAACTGCCCATCCGCAACCTCCTCGGTAAAAAAGAATACGGGTAAGGGCTGCAGCTGGTGGTGCAGACCGTAGCCGAAATTGAGACGCTGATTGGAGCGAAAATCCCAGTTGACGGCCAGCCGGGGTTCCAGGGCGAAAGCATCGTTAAATTCGAGGTATTGCGCGTGCACCCCCAGGTTAATCGTCCAATCGCTTCCCGGGCGGTACTGTGACTGGGCAAAGGCTTGCAGCAGTCCCAGGTGGCCGTTAAAATCACTGACGGTGGCCCAGTCCGGTTGGCCGTCGTCATCGGCATCGGGGCGGTTTTCGCGATCCCGCACATCGGTCTCCAACCCGAAAATCTGAGCAAGCACCCCCGTGCGTAAAGTTAAGCGGGGGCTAAACTTTTTGTTGAAATAAGAGGAAAAGTTGTAGGTCGTCTCCAGGTTGTCAGACTCGATGACGCGTATTTTTTCCTGCCCGCCATCGGGTATTTCGTCCTGATCATAGTTGCCCTCGGCGGCCGTTGCCGAGATTACGGTGCGCAGGTAGGCGTCGTCCCCCACGATGATGTTGTGCCGCAGACCGATGACACCCAGCCTTGAGCGGAAAAAGGCGTCCTCGTCAGGTTCGGCGAAGAGGTCGTCTTCGTCGAGCTCATCCCCCAGAAAATCGATATCGCTACTGGCCCCGATGCCGAAGAGCGAAAATTTACCGGCATTGCCGTTGGCGAAATCCAGTTTAAAAGAAAGATCCCGGTAATTGGGGGTGGCGTTGGTGCCGATTGGAATTCCCAGCTCATCGGCGATTTCTACAAAAGAGTGGCGGTAACTGACCAGGAAGGAGCTGTTCTTTTTTTCGGACAGGGGCCCTTCGGCCATGGCTTCCAGCCCGCTAAACGCCGCCAATTGGGCGGTAAATTCGAATTTATCGCGGTTGCCGTTGCGGAAGCCCAGGTCGAAGACGCCAGCCAGGGCATTGCCGTATTCGGCGGGAAAGGCGGAAGTCAGAAAGTCGGAACTGCGGAGTAAGTTCGGGTTGAGGGCGCTGACCGGCCCGCCCGTGGTGCCCAGGGTAGCGAAATGGTTCGGGTTGGGAATGGGTACGCCCTCTAGCCGCCAGAGCACGCCCGTGGGAGAGTTGCCCCGGATGACGAGATCGTTGCGCGAATCGTCGGCAACCGCCACCCCCGCAAAATTGCCCGCCAGGCGGGCTAGGTCGTTGCGGCCCCCGGAGAAGCGGTTGACTTGCTCCAGATCCAGGGTGCGGGCGCTGACCGTCGCCATTTCGTTATTGACTTCCTTGCGGTTTTTGTTGGCCTTTACGACCACTTCGTTCATTCGCACTACGGATTCCTCCATCGACAGATTAAGCACGACTTCCTTGCCGGCATTGACGAGGACGTTGGGAATGGTGAGGGTCTCGTAACCCAGATAGCGCAGGCGGATGGCATGCCGCCCCAAAGGAACCCGGGTCAATACAAAGCGACCGTCGATATCGGTGACGGCGCCCAGGGACGGATCCGTATCGCTTACCTCTACTGTCACGCCCGTAAGCGGCTGTTCCGATTGACGGTCCAGCACCCTTCCCTTGACGGTTTGGAAATCCTGGCTGAAAACTGGAAAAGTCAATAGCAACACTAAAATAACAGATGGAAAACGTAACAGGATTTTCATAACGCATTTGGTTTGATATAGGCTGACAAGGCAGCATTCACAAATTTTGGGTTGGCAGACTATAATTCGGATGAATGACCCTTCCAAATTGCGCGGATCCGGCGGCATTATCGAGTCCTGTTTTTTGAACCGTAAACCGCGGGGGGTGAATCGTGAAAAATAACGATCAAATCGGAATGGAGAATTTGTGTTAAAGTGGCCATGGCGGTTCGAAATCCGCCCTAGCCTGCTTACTTTGCATTTCAAAGTGAAAACTAGTATGACCAACAACCCTTACGAACGTCTTGACGATTTGCGGGAAATTCGGCGTTTGATGGAGCGTTCCTCCCGCTTTATATCTCTGAGTGGCCTTTCGGGCATTGGGACCGGATGTTTTGCGTTGCTCGGAGCTTTTCTGGCCTACTCCTATTTGGGAACCGCCCCTTGGGTCATCCGGCCGGCCTATTACGATCTGGCGTTGGAAGGCAGCCGATGGGGCATGAATTACATCACTTTTTTCCTGTTAGACGGCGCTCTGGTTCTGTTAGGCGCCCTGGGCAGCGGCATCTTTTTCACCACCCGCCGGGCCAGAAGGCGTGGATTGCCCGTATGGGATCAGCTGACGCGGCGCATGTTGGTCAATTTGCTCCTTCCTTTATTAGCCGGCGGCTTATTCATGCTGGGGTTGTTTTTCAATGGCGCTCTGGAGCTCATCGTGCCTTCCACCCTGGTGTTTTACGGTTTGGCCTTAGTCAATGCGAGTAAGTACACCCTTTACGAAATTCGCTTGCTGGGGCTGACGGAGGTTGCACTGGGTACGTTGGCCGTATTTTTACCAAATTACGGTTTGCTGATTTGGGCGGTGGGCTTCGGCCTGCTGCACATATTGTACGGCGCCATGATGTACTTCAAATACGAACGATGAAAAGATCCTGGAGAGCATTAGTAATGGTAATCGGTATCGCAGGATTGGCGGTGCTGGCGTGGTATGTTATCGGAGCAGACCAATTGCCCCGGAAAGTGCGCATCGAACAAATCGGCCGCACCCAACGCGTCAAGCTGCGCACCAAAGCCGACGAACCGGTTTACGCCCTGGAATTGCAATTTAAAGGCCAATTAGATGGAGAAGTCCGAATGGATATTTGGTTGCCGGGAGCGCAAAAAAAGATCGAGAAAACCTTCAAGGCCGGCCCGATTGACGATCAACACGAAACGGACTGGATCTACCCCGAGGTCTGGATCGATTACCAACCCATCGACAAGATCAACGAAGGTAATTTGCTTATCCAGTATCGATTTGTGAAAAATTAGGCCATCGGCCGAACGGCAATCCAACAGATTCGCCTTATGAAAGAGATCATCACCAAACTGAAAAAAATATTTGACCACCGGGTACGTTTGGGTATCATGTCCATCTTGTTGGTCAGCGAATGGGTGGATTTCAATACCCTGAAATCGACCCTGGAGGTGACCGACGGCCGCTTGGCCAGCCACATCAAAGCCCTGGAAAGCGCCGGATACGTAGAAGTGCGCAAACGCTTTGTCGGCAAAAAGCCCAATACGTCCTACCGCGTGACTCCACAGGGAAGACAGGCCTTCAACAACCATCTGGACGCGCTGGAAGCTTTAATCAACTTGCGGCAGGAAGACTGATTATTTTTTTATCTATTAACTTTGAACGACAAAGTGCTTTAAATAAAACCCATGAAACGACAATTATTCGCCAAGGGCCTCTTTTTACTGGGAATTTTATTGTACAGCGTACTGTGCTGGTGGAAACAATGGGATTTGATGACCTTCTCGGTGGCGACGGTTTTAGCCGTCATTCTGATGTATTGCTGGCGTCGGCGCCGATGGCCGTTTATTTTAGCGGCCGGGGCGTTGTGCGGATACGTAGCCGCCATTCTCACCATATGGACGAATTCCTGGGTGGTCCTGCTGGCTCATCAGCTGGGATTGCTGGCGGTAGTGGGGTATCTGTTGCGCAGGGGGCTGCGGTTTGGGTGGTGCGCCCTGCAACTGGCGTTGAATAGCCTGCATTTGATTCGGTGGGGGTGAAAATGGCGCCCGGCCCCGAAGGAACGGGCGCTATTCACTAAACCCGCAATGAGTTCACTAAAAACAATACCCATTCGCCTCGATCAGCGCATCCGCTACTTTGCGGCGGGCGTTTTTAACGTTGATCGGTTCGTATTTGGTGAAGCGCTTCAGCCCCATGTTCAGGGTGCGCAGCAGGTCGCCTTCGGCGAAGGAGGCCAGGGCGTCGGTGCCGGTTTTGAACATGCGGGCGTTGGTTTCGTGGAAGAGGACCTGGAGCATGGCGTCGTAGACCTCCTGGTCGATTTCCTTATCCATATCGGCCAGTTTTTCCACGCGCAGCAGGGTAGATTCGGCCGTCAGCAGATCGGTGAGCATATCGGCGATATTCATGACGATTTCCTGCTCCTCCTTCAAGTTGAGGTGGCCGTCCATCTGCATTTTGGCGGCGGCTCCGGCCACCATGAGGGTAGCCTTTTTGAAGTCTTTGAGCGCCTTTTTCTCGTTGCCGTAGGGGCCTTCCGGTTTGTCGAAGGAGGGCATGCTAGCGAGCTCTTTCTGGACATCCCAGGCCGGCCCTACAATATCGAGCTTACCCTTCATGGCTCTTTTGAAGATCATGTCGACCATCAATAGGCGGTTAATCTCGTTGGTGCCTTCGTAGATGCGGTTGATGCGGGAGTCGCGGTAGGCGCGCGCGGCGGCCCCCTCTTCCGAAAAGCCCATGCCGCCGTGGATTTGCACCGTTTCATCCACCACGAAATCCAGTACTTCGGAGCCGAGAATCTTGAGGATGGCGCATTCTACGGCGTATTCTTCGGCTGCTTTCAGCACGGCTTCGGCGTAGCTCAGCCCTTCATTGGCTATCAGTTCTTCCTTTTTTTCGCCGAGTAAATTGGAGACCCGGTACAGGGCGCTTTCGCTGGCGAAGATGCGAATGGCTTGTTCGGCCATCTTGTGCTTGATGGCGCCAAAGTTGGCGATCGGTTGCTTGAATTGAATCCGGCCGTTGGCGTATTGCACGGCGGTAGTGGCGTTGGCCTTGGCGCCGCCCAGGCAGAGGGCGCCCAGCTTAAACCGGCCAATATTCAGGGCGTTGAAGGCAATGAGGTGACCCTTGCCGATTTCTCCCAGCAAGTTTTCCACCGGCACCAGAACGTCTTCAAAAAAGACCTGACGGGTAGAGGAGCCTTTGATGCCCATCTTTTTTTCCTCGGCTCCCAGGCTTAAGCCTTCGCTGTTGCGCTCCACGATGAAACCCGTAAACTTATCGCCGTCAATTTGGGCAAAGACGATATACAAGTCGGCAAAACCGCCATTGGAAATCCACATTTTCTGGCCATTGAGGCGGTAGTGTTCGCCATCCTCGGTCAGGTCGGCGCGGGTCTTTGCCGAAAGGGCGTCCGAGCCAGAACTAGGTTCCGTCAGGCAGTAAGCCGCCTTGAGCTCTCCGGAAATCAGGCGGGGAAGATACTTGTCGCGTTGCCCGGCATTACCAAAGTAAAGAATGGGCAACATGCCGATGCCGATATGAGCCGCGTAAGAGACGGTAAAAGAACCCGCGGGGCCAAGCACCTCGTTGATCATGGTATTGGTGTTGGTGTCCAACTCCATACCGCCGTACTGCTCGGGCATGTGGGTGCCCAATAAACCCAGCTCGGCCATCTTGTCGAGCAGACCGGGCGCGAAGCCTTCCTCCAGGGCCTCAATGCGGTCCATATTGGGAAGGATTTCGTTGTTCAGAAAATCCAGCACGGTTTGCCGGATCATTTGTTGCTCATCGTTGGCTTCTTCGGGAATAAAGACTTGTTCCGGGCCGACCTCCTTGATCAAGAACTCGCCTCCGTTTAATACCGTCTTGTTGGCAACCGCATCTTGCATAGCTCTAATAGTTTATTTAGCGAATTTTCGCTTAAAGTTACGATAATAAAACCTTATTGTAAAGGATGGAAAGAGGTAAAGTCGCGAATTTTCGCTAAAAAAATTGGCGTCAAGGCCACCGGCAATTAGAAAATTTGCCCCGAGGCGCTAGTACACTGTGCAATAAGTAGCTTTGCGCTTTGGCAGTGTCTTTTGGCGAAA
>CAYWHT010000242.1:0-6684 GCA_964458135.1 uncultured Saprospiraceae bacterium
CGAATGACGAGGACGGCCAGAAATGGCGCCGCGTAATAGATCAATTCATGCATAATCCGGCCTATTGCTCTTTGAAAAGAATCCTACCAAGAAAGCCTGCGCAATTCCAAATTAATCGCTATCTTTGCATGCCGAAAAAATAAGGAGGCCGGCGCAAAATCGTCGGTCGTTAAAAGATTAAAGCAATAAGGCCATGGAAGTAGTTCAGTTTAAAGCCGAAGAGCGGCCCGCAGTAGGCAAAAAAGCAGCCCGGAAAAACCGCCGGGAAGGACTTGTTCCTTGTGTGATGTACGGAGGAGATGACATTAAGCACTTCTGCGCGGTATACAATGACCTCAAGGACTTAATTTACACGCCGGACTTCAAAGTCGCCGAAGCAACGGTCAACGGTGAAACCTACCGCTGCATCGTTAAGGATGTGCAGTTCCATCCCGTAACGGAAAATATCCTTCACGTCGATTTTCTACACCTAATTGAAGGCCGGCCAGTCAAGGTGGAGGTGCCCCTGCGGTTCAAAGGCACCGCGCCGGGCGTAAAGGCCGGTGGCAAACTGATTCAATCCGTGCGCCGGGTGCGTTTGAAAACTACCCCCGACAAGCTGGTAAACGAATTGAGGCTGGATATTTCCAACCTGCAACTGGATCATTCTATCCGGATACGCGATATTGAACTGACGGAAGGCATAGAAATCGTCAATTCGCCGAGCGTTCCGGTCGCCCGGGTAGAAACGCCGCGCGCTATGAAGTCTGCCGCTACGGCGGCCGCGGCCGCCGAAGGACTGGAAGCCACCGAAGGCGGAGGAGAAGAAGGAGAGGGAGGAGAAGCATAAAAGCTTGTTGGAAGTTTCCCCGCGCCGATCCTTGCGCGCCTGCCCGTGTAAACCTATCTTGCCGATATGAACGACTTAACGGTAACGATCATACAAACGGGTTTACACTGGCAGGATCGCCCCGCCAACCGCCGGCACTTTTCCCGCCGGCTCCAAGAACAACCCAACGAAACAGATCTGATTATCCTGCCGGAGATGTTCACCACCGGCTTCACGATGGAAGCAGCCGCCATGGGAGAAACCATGGAAGGCCCCACCGTAGAATGGCTCGCCGAACAGGCCGCCGGGCTCAATACCACCATCACCGGCAGCTTCATCGCCAAAGACCAGGGCAAGCACTACAACCGCCTCCTCTGGATGCCTCCCGACGGGCAATACCAAGTTTACGATAAAAAACATCTCTTTACCCTGGCCGGTGAGCAGCATCACTATAGCCCGGGCCATAAGCGGCTCGTCACCGAGCTCAAGGGCTGGAAAATCTTACCCATCGTATGTTATGACTTGCGCTTCCCGGTCTGGTGCCGCAATCAAGACGACTATGACCTCATGATCTGCGTAGCAAACTGGCCCGACAAACGCAGCGACGCCTGGCGACAGCTGCTCATCGGCCGCGCAATCGAAAACCAGGCCTACACTATCGGCGTCAATCGCGTCGGATACGACGGCAACGATATCTACTATTCGGGGCATTCCTGCATCATTGATTATGCCGGCCAGACCCTCTGCAAGTTAGCCCACCTGGAAACCAGCTTTACGACTACCCTCTCCGCAGAGCAGCAGCACACTTTCCGCCGAAAGTTTCGCTTCCTCGCCGACCGGGATGCTTTTACGCTCGTCGGTGATCAGTAGCGCCGGTTAAGATTAGGTTGTAACCGGCTTTCTGTGAAATAAAGTGTTTCTACCCGGCGTTTTTACCTCCGGCATCATATTAACATTATAAGCAATTTGAAATAAAGCTATGTTTCAATTCCGTTCTTCCCTGACGGCCGGTGGATTGTTGCTGCTGGCCTTCATGATCGTTCAGTGTTCGTCTTCCCGCAAAGGAAGCAGCCGCCGGGACGCCGACGGCAAGCCCGGTGCAGACCGGCTCCGCCGAGAGGTGGTCGATTTTGCGTTAAAGCAGGAGGGCGCCCCCTACCGCTACGCTGGTCGCAGCCCTCGCACCGGCTTCGATTGCAGCGGCTTCACGCACTACGTGATGTCGGAGTTTGGGGTCGATCTGCCGCCGGTGTCGCGCTCGCAGGAAGACATGGGCCAAAAAATTTCGGTGCGGGAAACCCGCCCGGGCGACTTAATTTTTTTCCGCCGCAGCAAAAACGGCCGGGTCTTTCACGTTTCCCTCGTCGTCTCCAACGATCGGGGGGGCATAACCGTGGTGCACAGCACCTCCCGCGGCGTGACGGTGGATAACATCAGCGAATCCAGCTACTGGAAATCGAAAATTTCAACGGCCCGACGCGTCCTCGATTGAAGCCCTACGGACCGCTTCCCTTCCTCCCCGCCGGCCACCGCCTAAAGTGGAAAATTTATTATTTTCGGATTTCTCGCCCTCGCGGGCGGATATTGTCGAAATAATAAACGCTTTTATGACAAACCTGATACTATTCGGCCCTCCCGGATCCGGAAAAGGAACCCAAGCCGCCAAATTGGTGGAGAAGTACGACCTGCTGCACATCTCTACCGGCGATCTCTTCCGTTACGAAATCGGCAACAATACGCCATTGGGTAAGGAGGCCAAAAGTTATATCGATAAAGGAGAATTGGTGCCCGACGAGGTGACGGTGGGCATGCTGCGCAACAAGGTGGAGGCCAATCCGGAAGTAGCCGGCTACATTTTCGATGGCTTCCCGCGAACCATCGCCCAATCGAAAGCCCTGGACAAGCTGCTGGAAGAAAAAGGAGAGGCCGTATCCAAGCTCATCATGCTCGAAGTGCCCGACGACGAGATCGTCAAGCGGCTTCTGGAGCGCGGCAAAACCTCCGGCCGGGCCGACGACCTCAACGAAGAAGTCATCCGCAACCGCATCGAGGTCTACAAAAGTGAAACCTCACCCGTATTCGATTACTACGCTCAAGCCTCCAAAGCAGTAAAAGTAAACGGGGTGGGAGCCGTTGATGAAATCTTTGGACGACTCTGCGAGCAGATCAATGCTTTGCAGACTAACTGAGCGTGCGAATCGCGCACTGAATGCAAATTACATCTTCTAGGTTGACGCCTTGGAGTTAACCCGGATTACACATGAATTCATCTACTGCGAAGCCAAACTGCCGCCCTGTGAAATAAAGTGAAGCTTTACCTGCGGTTTTGACGAAGAACCCTTGCATAATCCGGGTTAAGGAGAAGTGCAGGATGTTCTAGAAATCCCCGCGCCTACCAATGTTTGGGCCCGCCGGGCCTGTTTCGTAGGAAAGGCAGGATGAACGATTAGCTGCTTGTCAACACGCGATTTGTATTGAAAGCAGGATTCAACGGATTGCCAGGATTGGATCGTCTTGCTTGCAGGGGATCGGAAAGGGGGGCGTGCGTCATTTTTTCATCGATAGTGAGGATACTTTCTGGAAAAGCCTATGGCGGAACAAAACTTTATTGACTACGTCAAAATCTGTTGCCGTTCGGGAGCGGGGGGCGCCGGCTCCGCCCACCTGCATCGCGACCGAAGTACGCCCAAGGGCGGCCCGGACGGGGGTGATGGCGGCCGTGGCGGGCACATCATCCTGCGCGGCAATCGCAACGTCTGGACCCTGTTGGCGCTCAAGTACCGCAAGCACGTCATTGCCGGCCGGGGCGAAAACGGCGGCAGCAGCCACAAAACCGGAGCCGAGGGCGAAGACGTCATCCTGGAAGTACCACTGGGCACCGTGGCGAAGGAGGCCGAAACCGGGCGCGTGGAGTTTGAAATTACCCGTCACGGTGAAGAGCGCATCTTGGTCAGGGGTGGTCGCGGCGGCCTGGGCAACGCCCACTTCAAATCTTCCACCAACCAGACGCCCCGCTACGCCCAACCCGGCGAGCCAGGGCGGGAGGAATGGAAGGTGCTCGAACTCAAAGTGCTGGCCGATGTCGGTTTGGTTGGCTTCCCCAATGCGGGCAAGTCTACCCTCTTATCGGTGCTCAGCGCCGCCAAACCCAAAATCGCCGATTATCCTTTCACCACCATGACGCCCAACTTGGGCGTGGCCGCCTACCGCGACGGTCGCTCCTTCGTCATCGCCGACATCCCCGGCATCATCGAAAAAGCCCACGAAGGCAAGGGGTTGGGGCACCGCTTCCTTCGGCATATCGAACGCAACGCCACCCTGCTCTTCCTCATTCCCTGCGATAGCGACGATATCACAGCGGAATACGAGATCCTGCTCCGGGAACTCGAATGGTACAAGGAAGAGCTACTCGACAAGCCCCGCCTGTTGGCCGTCACCAAATCCGATTTGATTGATGAAGAGTTAAAGCAGCTCCTTATCCCAGACTTACCCAAGGGCGTGCCTTACGTATTCATTTCGGCTGTAGCGCAACGGGGGTTGGAGGAGTTGAAGGACCGGCTCTGGGAGTTGATTCACTCGCGGGAGGATGAGGAGGAATAATTACACCAAAATCATTCCCATCAAATCTTTGAATTCCGCCGGATCGTGGAAATTGGAATCCTGGTACACTGTGGCCCGGAATTTGAGATCGTACACCTGGTCATCGCGGCTAGTGCACTCGATCATCACATTGCCGTAGGACTGGTGAAACTTACCTTCGGTGGGATACTTGGATTTTTTTGGCTTCAGGTAATGCCGCTGCACCGTCTCCACCCAACTGGAGCGGGTGTAGGTGCGCAGATCGGATATCTGAGTGGAATAGTTGAGATGGAGCACTTGCTCTTTAAGAAAATCGAAAAAGTGCACCACATCCCGTTCACTGAAGCGGGTTTCGTGAAAGTGAATGACAAAGCCCTTGGAGGAGGGAGTGTCCAGAAAGTCCAAAGCCTGGTCGGTGCGGTCGGGATCCATCCGGAAGAGGGCGTACTGGTCGTTGAGCCAGTCCTGCAAACGGCGCCGCACCAGCGTTTCTTTCCACTGTTCGTAATCCGACTTTTCTTCCTCCGTCCGCTCGATCATTTCGTGGATGTAGGGCTGGGAGGGAGAGCTTTCCTGCTCCTTGCGAAAAAGGTTTTTAAAGTAGTTCCAGATATCGGGCATGTGCGGCTTAATGTTTTTAATGCAACAGCTTTGAAGCGGTTAAGGTTGGAGCTTCCGGTAAATGGTGAACAGTGAATGCGCTCCGAAAAATCAATTAGGATAAACCCGTCTTCGGTTTCCTACCAAGCCTTAATATGCAGATGCTCAAAAGCCTCCCGTTCCAACCGTTCCCGGTGGTCGGGATGGGCGATGGATATCAGGCTTTTGGCGCGTTGGCGCAGGCTCCGGCCGTGGAGTTGGGCTACGCCGTATTCCGTGACCACGTATTGCACGTGCGCGCGGGTGGTCACGACGCCCGCTCCCGGTTTGAGCATGCAGGTCAGGCGGCTGACGCCCTTTTTGGTGGCGGAGGGCAGGGCGATGATGGGTTTGCCGCCTTCGGAGAGGGCCGCCCCTCGGATGAAATCCATTTGCCCGCCGACGCCGGAGTAGATTTTGGTGCCGATGGAGTCGGCGCACACCTGGCCGGTCAGGTCGATTTCAATGGCGCTGTTAATGGCGGTGACTTTGGGGTTTTGCCGGATGACGGAGGTATCGTTGACGTACTGCACATCCAGTACCCGGATGAGGGGATTGTCATCGACGAAATTGTACAGGTTGCGAGAACCCATGATGAAGCTGGTGACGACGTGGTTGCGGTGCTTGCGTTTGTTCTCGTTGGTGATGACGCCTTGCTCGATCAAAGGAATAATGCCGTCGGAAAACATTTCGGTATGGATGCCGAGGCGGCGGTGGTTGGTCATGGCGTTAAGGGCGGCGTTGGGGATGGCGCCGATGCCCATTTGCAGGGTGGCGCCGTCGTCGACCAGGTCGGCCACGTATTTCCCGATTTGCTGCTCCGTCTCATCGGGATCGGGGAGGACGATAGCGGGCAGCTCGTATTCTGATTCCACCACCTTATCGAATTTGCTGATGTGAATGACGCCGTCGCCGTGGGTGCGCGGCATATGGGGGTTGATCTCGGCGATGACCTTACGGGCGGATTGGGCGGCGGCCAGGGTGGCGTCAACGGAAATGCCGAGGGTGCAGTAACCGTTCTTGTCCGGTGGAGAAACCTGCAGGAGCACCGCATCCAGATCGATGACGCGCCGGCGTAACAAAAGCGGCACATCGCTCAAAAAGACGGGAATGAAATCAGCCCGTCCCCGGTTGACGGCCCTGCGCACATTGGCGCCCACGAATAAATTGTAAATTTTAAAACTCTCTTCGTATCGATCATCCACGTAAGGGGCTTCCCCCTCGGTGTGGAGGTGGTACATTTCTACATTGCGCAATTCATCCGACCGGCGCGTTAAGGCCTGCACCAATTGCTGCGGGGCAGCGGCGGCCGTATGCACGTAAACGCGATCGCCCGATTCAATAATAGATACCGCTTCGTCAGCGCCAACCGTTTTATAGGAGGTGTTTTTAACGATTTCCATTGCTTAATTTAATTCTTGGATGATTTTCAATTGATGGTGTAAAATAAAAGATTAGCGGGGCCAAACTCAAGTTTAACGGGTTAAATCACATTTATGGTTGAAAAGATCATTTCTTAGCAACAACGGGAGGCGCTCCTTATCCCGTCGCCGCAATCACCCCGCCGCTGCTTTCCAGCCGCCCTTTTCTGGATAATTTGTATTTTTTATTTGGCAAGATCCGTTCGTTACCGAATTAATTTTTATTTTAGTGGGATA
>CAYWHT010000243.1:0-6678 GCA_964458135.1 uncultured Saprospiraceae bacterium
CGGTATTTCACAGGGCGAGCATTTTGGCTTCTCGTGACGAAGAACCCATGCATAACCCGGGCCAGGGGAGGGGCCAATTTGACCGGTTTACAAATATAATTTTCTTGTATTTAAAGGAAAGCGACGGGGGGCAATTTCTTGGCGCTTCGCCGGTGCGGAAAGATGTGCGGTTGACCTTTGAATATATGAAGGTTTATTCATAAATTTGGTGGACTACAGTATTAGCTATCGCAAACAAAAAGCATGAAAGTACGTGAATTCTTCCCAATTCTGGAATGGTTGCCACGTTACAACAAGCGTGCATTCCGGGGAGATTTGCTGGGCGGGTTCACCATGGCGGTAATGGTTGTTCCGCAGGGTATGGCGGTGGCCCTTTTGGCCGGTTTGCCCGCCATTTATGGTTTGTACGCCAGTATCGTTCCTTCCTTGCTCTACGCCTTTTTCGGTACTTCCCGCCATCTGTCGGTGGGGCCGGTGGCCCTGGTGTCCCTACTGGTTCTGACGGGCATTGGCCAGTTTGCGGAGCCCGGCACGGCCGAATTTATCGGTTTGGCGATTACGACCTCCCTGTTGGCGGGCATCGTACAAATTGTATTGGGCGCTTTCCGTTTGGGCTTTTTGATCAACTTTTTGTCCCATCCGGTCATTTCCGGTTTCACCTCCGCGGCGGCCATCATTATCGGGTTGAGCCAGGTGAAGCACTTGTTGGGGGTGGAGTTGCCCCGCAGCAACCGGATCCACGAAGTGTTCGGCGGGATGATCGCCCACATCGGCGATGTCAACCTACCCACCCTTTTGATTGGTCTGGGGGGCATTTTCCTGATCTTATTTTTGAGAAAAATTTGGCCGTTCTTGCCGGGGCCTTTGATTACAATCGTCATTGGCATTGCTGTGGTTGCGCTAGCCCGGCTGGATTTATACGGGGTGGCGATCGTAGGGGAAGTGCCGGAAGGATTGCCCGGCTTTATCGTACCCGAACTGGATTACGAAACGGCTCGCATGTTATTTCCCCTTTCCCTGACCATCTGCATTATTAGCTTTATTGAGTCGCTGGCTATCGCCAAAACCATTGAAGCCAAGCATAAATCCTACCGCGTGGTGCCCAACCAGGAATTGTTAGCCCTGGGCATCACCAAGATCGGCGGCGCGTTCTTTCAGTCTTATCCCACCACGGGTAGTTTCACCCGCTCGGCGGTCAATGAACAGTCGGGCGCCCGCACGGCGATGTCCTCGGTGATCACCGCCGCCTTGGTTTCGATTATTTTATTGTTTTTCACGCCCTTGTTCTACTACCTGCCCAAAGCTTTATTGGCTTCGGTGGTCATCGTAGCGGTCATCGGCCTGATCGACTACCGGGAAGCGCGCTTCCTGTGGCGGAACGACCGGCAGGATTTCGCGGTTCTTATGGTAACTTTCGCCGCCACCCTGACCCTCGGCATCCAGGATGGGGTCATCTTCGGCCTGCTGCTCTCCATTGCGCTCATGCTGTACCGCAACTCCAAGCCCCATTTGGCGGTGCTCGGCCGCATTCCCGGTACTTCGGCCTACCGCAATGTGCAGCGCTTTCCCAACGCCATCCAGGACGAGCGGGTCCTGGTGGTCCGCTTCGACAATCAGCTGTATTTCGGCAACGCCAATTATTTTCGCGACAGCATCGAGGAAGTCGTGCATGAACGCGGCGATCGCCTGGAAGTACTGGTGCTCGACGCCTCCAGCATTCACGACATCGACTCCAGCGGCATTCACGCCTTCAAGGATGTCGTTCGGTTTTTAAAAACCCACAAAATTGACTTTTACCTCAGCGGGGTCATCGGCCCGGTGCGGGATATCCTCCATAAAACCGGCCTGATGAAACGCATCGGCAAAGACCACCAGTTTCTGCTGGTGGAACAAGCCGTACAAGCCTACTACGAAAGCCATCCCGAAAGCCCGGTTGCCTACCAGGCCGACAAAGCCCTGCAAACCAACCTGCCCGAATCTGGAAAATCACCCACCGAAGATACCGAAGATTAGAAGGCGCCGCTTGTATGTGTAAAATAATATTCCTACATTTATAACAATGTATGAAATTATGTTTGTAAATCAATTTAATCAATGAAGTACGGATTCGTCATTGACAATCGCAAGTGTATTGGTTGTCACGCCTGTACGACCGCCTGCAAGGCGGAGCACAACGTGCCGGTCGGGGTTAACCGGACCTGGGTAAAGCAGGTGGAAAAGGGAGAATTTCCCAATACGCGTCGTCTGTTTTCGGTGATGCGTTGCAACCACTGCACGGACGCCCCATGTGTGGAAATTTGTCCCGTGGAGGCGCTGTACACGCGTGACGACGGCATCGTGGATTTTGACAAGGACCGCTGCATCGGATGTAAATCCTGCATGCAGGCCTGCCCGTACGATGCGCTCTACATCGACCCGCAGAACCATACCGCCGCTAAATGCAACTATTGCGCCCACCGGGTGGACGTGGGCCTCGAACCCGCCTGTGTAAACGTATGCCCCGAGCACGCCATCATCTCGGGTGATATGGAAAATCCGGATTCGGAAATCAGCGAACTATTGTCGAGGGAGCAGGTGTCGGTAAGGAAAGCGGAAAAGGGAACCGCGCCCAATCTGTTCTATATCGATGGCGACGAAGCTTCGCTCAATGCGGGGAGCACCGAAAGAGCCGAGGAATACTTTTGGAGCTCACAATCTCTGGGCGTGGGGCATTACGCCAAGGCGGCCGAGAAGCTGGCCTTTTCCAACGGCGACGTTGTCGCCAGCCTAATGGAGGCGAGCGAGCAGTCGGCCACTGCCGGAGAGGTAGCCACTAACGGTTCGGCTCGCTCCATTGACATCCTGATGGGCAAGCCGCGCCGCATTTACGACTCGCCGGACAAGGGCATCCTATGGGGATGGGAAGTGTCGGGTTACGTATTGACTAAAGCCATCTCCGCGGGTTTGTTTCTATTGCCTTTCCTGGCCGGTCTGTTTGGTTGGGCCGAAATCAGCACTCCGGCAAGCTGGTGGGGGCTGGGGGGCGCGCTATTCTTCTTGATGGCCACCGGCTTGTTGCTCATCAAAGACCTTGACCGCCCGGATCGTTTCTTATACGTATTATTGCGCCCGCAGTGGGGTTCCTGGCTGGTCAAAGGCGGCTACACCATTACCGCCTACGGTGGTTTGCTGACCCTCTTCATGCTGGTTCTCTTTTTCCAGTGGAGCGGCGTGCTGGCGGTTGTGCGTTGGTTGACGGCCATTTTTGCGGTGATCACCGCCATTTACACGGCTTTCCTTTTTGCGCAAGCCAAGGGGCGCGACTTTTGGCAAAGCCCCTCCCTGGCCCTGCATATGCTGGTGCACGCCTTTATGGCCGGGGGCGCTACTTACGCTATTTTTGGCCTGTTTATGGAAAACGGCGCCGCCTGGTTGCCTTACCTGCGCGATGTGATGCTCGTGTCCATCATCGCCAACCTGGCCACCCTGTTCTTTGAAATGGCCACACCGCATCCCACCCAGGACGCCAAGCGGGTGGTGCAGATGATCCTGCGCGGCCGCTACCGCAATGCTTTCCTGGGAGGCGCCATTTTGTTGGGCAATGTGTTGCCCCTGCTGCTGCTTTTCGCCGCCGGCAGTCAACCCTGGGTGCTGGCCGTTGCCGGGTTGGCGGTATTGACCGGCATTTTCTTCACCGAGAAAATTTGGGTGGAAGCCCCGCAAAGAATCCAATTGAGTTAAACCACAGACATCATCGCTATGGATCATAAAAAAAGATCTTTTATTGAGAACCTGGCGGAAAAGCTGCGCCTCATTCCGCGAATTCCCGCCAACGGTACGGAGGCCGTACCCCGCCTTACCGAGCCCGGTCAACTCACCCAATACCCTCCCATTGAGCAGTGGGACGATTGGGTGGAATACGAAGCACAGGATTGGCCCCGCGTGGAGAAGAAACACTACAGCATCGTGCCCACCACCTGCTTCAACTGCGAGTCGGCCTGCGGCCTGACTGCTTATGTGGATAAAGAAACGATGCAAATCCGCAAGTTTGAGGGCAATCCCTACCATCCCGGTAGCCGGGGCCGCAACTGCGCCAAGGGGCCGGCTACGATCAACCAGATCACCGATCCCGACCGCATCCTCTATCCGCTCAAGCGGAAGGGCGAAAGGGGCGCCGGCGAATGGGAGCGCGTCAGTTGGGATGAGGTGCTCGACGATATCGCCGCCCGCATTCGCAAGGCCCTGCAGGAAAAGCGCAACAACGAGGTGGCCTACCACGTCGGCCGCCCCGGTCACGAAGGTTATATGGACCGCATCCTGCAATCCTGGAACGTCGACGGCCACAATAGCCACACCAATATCTGTTCCTCCGGCGCCCGCTTTGGCTACTATACCTGGTACGGTTACGATCGCCCTTCGCCCGACCACGCCAATGCGCGTTTCATTTTGCTGATCAGCGCCCACCTGGAAAGCGGCCACTATTTCAACCCGCACGCCCAGCGCATCATTGAGGGCAAGATGAAAGGCGCCAAGCTGGCCGTTATGGACCCGCGCCTTTCCAATACCGCCAGCATGTCGGATTACTGGATGCCCACCTACCCGGGCTCCGAGGCGGCCGTACTGCTGGCGATGGTCAAAGTCATCCTCGACGAGGGCCTTTACAACCGCCGCTTCCTGGAACAGTGGGTCAACTGGGAGGAGTACCTGCGCAAGATGCACCCGGATGCCGAGCCCACCTTCGAAAATTTTATCGAGAAGATGCGGGAGGAATACCGGGAATATACCCCCGAATTCGCCGAGCAAGAAAGCGGCGCCAAGGCCGAAATGATCGTGGAGGTGGCCCGCAGCATCGGCAAAGCCGGGGAGCGTTTCGCCACCCACAACTGGCGCAGCGCGGCCAGCGGCAACCTCGGCGGATGGTGCGTGTCGCGCTGCCTGCACTTCCTCAACGTACTGACCGGCAGCGTAGGCGCCGAGGGCGGCACCTCGCCCAACAGCTGGAACAAGTTTAAACCCACCCTGGTCAACAAGCCGCCGGCCCAAAAATTCTGGAACGAATTGCACTTCCCCAACGAATACCCGCTGGCGTTCTTCGAGATGAGCTTCCTCTTGCCCCACTTCCTCAAGGAGGAGCGCGGCAAGATGGACGTCTACTTCACCCGGGTATTCAATCCGGTATGGACTTATCCGGACGGCTTTAGCTGGATAGAAGCCTTGAGCGATGAGGAAAAAGTGGGCATGCATATCGCCCTGACGCCCACCTGGAACGAGACGGCCTTCTTTGCCGACTACGTGCTGCCGATGGGCCATTCCGCCGAAAGGCACGACCTCAACAGCTACGCCACCCATTCCGGCACCTGGATCGCCTTCCGCCAACCCGTCTTGCGGGAAGCGGCCCGGCGGGCGGGCAAGGAGGTTGCCTTCACCTACGAAGTCAATCCGGGAGAAGTCTGGGAAGAAGACGAATTCTGGATCGAGCTGTCGTGGCGCATCGATCCCGATGGCTCCCTGGGCATTCGCCAACATTTTCTCTCGCCCTACCGCCCCGGGGAAAAAATCACCATCGATGAATACTACCAATACCTTTTCGAACGCGTCAAAGGATTGCCGGAGGCCGCCCGGAAAGAGGGACTGAGCGAGCTGGAATACATGAAGAAATACGGCGCCTTTGAAGTGGAAAACCACGTTTACAAAAAGCACGAAAAGGATCTGAGCGCCGAGGATATGGAAGGCGCCGAAGTAGATGAAAGCACCGGCCTGATTCGCAAAAGCGGAAAAGACATCGGTGTCATGGTCAATGGCAAGGCCAAGGTGGGCTTTCCCACGCCTTCCCGCAAAAACGAATTCTACTCCCAGACCATGGTCGATTGGCGGTGGCCGGAATACGCCTTGCCTACCTATATCAAGAGCCACATCCATCCCGAAAAACTGGAGCAGGAGCGAGGCGAATATTGCCTGGTGCCGACTTTCCGCCTGCCCACCCTGATCCATACCCGCTCGGGCAACGCCAAATGGCTGACGGAAATTTCCAACCGCAATCCGGTATGGATGCATACCACCGACGCCCGCCGCTTCGACTTGAAAACCGGCGATCTGGTTAAGATCAATACCGATATCGGCTACTTCGTAGACAAGGTCTGGGTCACCGAGGGCATGAAGCCCGGCGTTGTAGCCTGCTCGCACCACCTGGGACGCTGGCGCCGCCCGCAGGATAAAGTGGGCAACCGCTGGGCCACCAATACCGTCGCCATCGAAAACGACGGGCAAGGGGGCTGGAAGATGCGCACCTTGCAGGGCATCCGGCCCTTTGATAGTGCGGATAACGACTCCAAGCGCATCTTTTGGAGTGACGGGGGCGTTCACCAAAACATCACCTTTCCGGTGCATCCCGATCCCATTAGCGGAATGCACTGTTGGCACCAGCGGGTACGCATCGAAAAGCCGGGCCCCGAGGACCGCTACGGCGATATTTACGTCAACACCCAGAAGTCTTTTGAAATTTACCGCGAATGGCTCGCCATGACGCGCCCCGCACCCGGACCGGAAGGCCAGCGGCGGCCCCTCTGGTTTAAGCGGCCGCTGCGCCCCGAGCCCGGTACTTTCTTCTTGAAAGAAAAAGACGTACCGGTAACGAGTACACTGTTTAATAAGTAATTTTGCGCTTTGGCAGTGTCTTTTGCCGAAAGGCTGCGTTGCTCA
>CAYWHT010000244.1:0-6676 GCA_964458135.1 uncultured Saprospiraceae bacterium
GCGGGGAGAGCTGGCGCGGCCTTTCGCCAAAAGACACTGCCAAAGCGCAAAGTTATTTATACTAGTGCCTCGGGCAACTAGTGCGTCAGGAGCGAAAAATGGTGAAGTGAGGTTCCATACGCAGGCCAAAGGGTAAATTCCCGACAAGCTCTTAGTCGGCCAATATTCCAGCGGCCCACTCCAGTGCGTACCGAAGTTTTTGCCGTTGTCCCCGCAATTTAGCGAGTTTTAGCTGGGCTTCCATAAGTTTTTGCTCCCGGCTGTTGATGAGGAAGATAGAACTTTCTCCCAATTCGAATTTCCGGCGTTCGGCGCGCAGCAATTGTTCGTATCCTTCCACGATTTGCAGGAGCTCCTGTTCTTGGAGTCGGGTTCGTTCCAACTGTTGGTAGTAGTCGCGTACTTTGTTTTCCACTTCCAACACTTTTTCGCTGAGCTGATTGCCAAGCTCCAATTGCTTGACCTGCACTTGTTGCAACTTTCCCCTTTCTTTGCGTAACAGGAGCGGAAAGCTGAAGTTGAAGCCTAGCTTGTAGTTTTGGGTCAGCAGGTTATTGAGACCGTTTTCGGGAGTGGCTTCGTCCTGAAAGTTAAATCCATCGCCCAGGAAGTTGTATTCAAAGTCGAGCTGGGGTTTGAGGTATTCGGCAGCGAGGCGCTGCTCGATGTTGAGTTGTTTTTGTTTGAAGCGGAATTCCTGTATTTTAGGATGGGCGATTTGCGCTTCGCGCAACAATTTCTGCAATTCCGGTACGGCGCTTTCTTCCGTTGGCCAGTCGGTCGGTTGCACGTTGGGAGAAAGTTCCATCGGGTTGCCATCCAACCACAGAAAGTTGGAGAGTTGCAGGCGGGCGCTGCGCAAGGACTGCCGGGCGATTTCCAGATCGAGCACGCGCTGTCGGGCCTGTAGGGCGGTTTCCAGGGTGTCCACCGCCGGTTTGTCGCCTTCGCGGAAGCTCCTTTTGATTCCTTCCAAACGCTGCCGGGCGAGCTGCAGGGCATTGGCGGTAATGGTTTCCTGTCGGTACAAGACCGTCCAGTTCCAGTAGGCTTCGATAGCGCTTAGCAAAAGATTGTTGAGGATGTTGCGTCGCTGCGCCACCGAGAGATCTTGCATCACTTCGGCCTGCCGCAGCTGCGCTCGGCGATCATCGATTACCATGCCCTGCAAGAGGGGTACTTTAACCCCCAGGATGGCCTGCCCCGATTCGGGCAGGTTGGCCTCCGGGTTGAGGAATACGCCACCGGTTCGCTGGAAAGCCCCCTTGAGTTCGATGCCGCCTAGCGCGGTGGGAATTTTCACCCCACTTTCAGCGATGGTGAAGTACTCTTTGGAATCGAAAAACTTCTGGGTATAATCGGCGTACGCTTTGGGGTCGAAGCCTCCACGGGCCATCAAAAGACTGGCCCGTGCAGACTCCAGGCGTAAGTCAGCCTGACGAGCCATGGGATGATGCTGCCGAACCCACTCTACAAGCTGGTCGAGACTCATGCGAAGGCTAGTGTCCTGCGTCTGGGCAGTGAGTGGCAACCCGCTAATGACGATTAACAGTAAGGTGACGACAATTCTCATGACCGTTGGGCCCTATTTAATGGATTTGATCGGAGCTTTCAGCTTGGGCTCCTTAGTCTGGTTTTTATTGTAATAATCGGGCGGGAATCCGTTAAGACGCCGCCAGATTTCATACCACAAGGGCACGTCGTTGAGCAAGGCGATGCCCTGCGCCCCGGAGCCTGCTCGCAAAGCCTCCGGCCATGGCTTTTCCTGCTCGTTGGGAGCTACCAGTATACGGTATTTACCGTTAGGACTGATATTATTTTCGATGGCCGTTACGTTGCCGCGGTAAGTGCCGAACGACTGCCCGGGCCAACCCGAAAAAATGAAAGCCGGCCAACCATCAAAAATGAAGCGCACCTCCTGTCCCAGTTCGATCAGCGGCAAATCCATAGGTCGAACAAATAATTCGACGGCCAGTTCATAGTCTGAAGGCATGATGCTGACGACGGGGGCCCCCTCCTTTACCGTCTCGCCGATGCCCGGCGTCAGCGCCAAGTTGATGTAACAATCCTGGGGCGCCGTGATGTAGTAAAAGTCGCTACGGCGCTGGTAATTGGAAGCGGTAGTACGCAATTTATTAACTCCGGCTTCTGCGTCATACAAATTGGAGAGCGTGCTGAATTTTTCCGACTCGGCTTTGGCGATTTTTTGATTATAGGAATAGCGGATGGTGCTGAGTGCTAGTTGGGCGTTCGTCAGTTGGTTGCGGCTGGTCAGTAATTTATTTTCCACGGCGACGACTTTGGCGCTCGTTTCCTGTTTTTTGAGGCGTTTGTCCTCCACTTCGGTTAGAGATTTGATGCCTTCCTCGTACAATGTTTGGGCGCGATTCAGCTGGCGTTCGGCGATTTGCAGGTCCAGCCGGGCCCGCTCCAGCTCGATGCTGTCGGAAGTGATCTTCAGCTGGGCTTGCTCGATTTTATTCTTTAGCTGGGCCGATTTGAGTTCGAGCTCGCGTTTAAAGGCTTCAATCTGATTATCGAGCGCTCTAATCTTACGCGAGTAGGCTTCGATGGCGCCTTCTTTGGCCGAAACCTGCTGGCCGGCGCGCGACACCAGATCGGGATCGAAGTACTCTGACTTGATTTCGGAGAGGTAGACGATCGTGTCGCCTTTTTCCACGAAATCTCCCTCGCGCACGTACCATTTTTCGATCCGTCCGGCGATGGTCGTGTGAATAGTTTGGGGGCGTTGCTCGGGGCGCAGTGTCGTGACTTTCCCGTCCGATTGAATATTTTGCGTCCAGGGCAAAAGGAGGATCAGGATAAACAAGCCGAGCAATCCCAGCAGCCAGTTGGTGAACATGCGATTAGCTTTCGATAATCCCGTTTTACCGAAAGAATTAAAGCGCTCCAGTTGCATCTTTTGGTGAATGGAATTTGGAGAAATATTGAGCATGCCTTTAAGCGGTTTTAAAATTATTTTTTACAGTTGGGTGCACCAATCCATAGGAATGGAAAATACTTGCGGTTATGGGGTTGTCAAGCAGATCTTCGTAATCTCCTTCCCCGATAATCTTTCCTTCATCCATGACGACTACCCGGTCGCAACGAGCGGCGATGCCCGGGTCATTGGAAACGATGAGCAGCGTCCAGGGATAATTTTTTTCCATGAGCAGCCGGATGATTCGTTCGCGATCCGCTGCGGGCATCCCGTAAAAGTCGGCTTCTACGGCCAGTAAGTGGGGTCTGGCCGCCAGGGTGCGCGCCAGGATGACTTTCATGCGCACGCTGGCCGGCAGGTTTTTGCCTTCCGGAAGCAACGGCGTCATGTAGCCCTGTGGCAGGGTCTGCACGTAATCGGCTAATCCCACCAATTCGGAGACTTCCCGAATCTCTTCCAGGGTGAGCTCGGGATGCCCGAGGGAAATGTTTTCCTGGATTGTTCCCCGGAAGATGTCCTCGTCATCGGAATAGTAGCCGGTATGGGCCCGCAAATCCGAAAGTTTGAGGCTGGCCAGGGGATGCCCGTTGTAGGATACGACACCTTCGTAATTACTGTAAAAACCATTGATGATTTGCAGCAAGGTCGATTTGCCGGAGCGATTGGAGCCCGAGATGCAGAGCCGTTCGCCGGGCGCCACGCGCAGTTTGATCCCGTCGATCGTGGGCCTGATGGCGTCGGGATAGCTGAATTTCAAGTCTTCAATGTTCAGTGCGATTCCTCCACCGTTATCGATCTGGTCGAAGTCCAGGCCCTCTTCGGATTCCACCGGCATGTCAGTCACGTGGCCGAGCTTTTCCAGCGCCGTCAACACGTCGTAGATGGTTTCCATCGTCAGGATCAACTTTTCCACGGAAGTAATGACCAGGATGACCACGATTTCGGCAGCGACAAACTGACCGATGTTGATCTGGTTGTTGATCACCAGGTAGCTGCCCAGGAAGAGCAGGCTGGCGGTGACGATGGTCTTGAAGGCCACAATATTACCGTACTGAAAAAGCAGTATGCGGAAGTGCTTTTTCCGGCTATCGAGGTACTTGCAAACCAGTTGGTCGGTGCGATCCATTGAGATCTGCGTCTTGCCGGCTAGTTTAAACGTACTCATCGTGCGAGCCATTTCCTCCAGCCAGTAGGCCACTTCGTATTTATACTTGGATTCGTCCAGGCTGGTTTGCAAACCCGAGGGGCCCGTCCACCTAAAGATCAAGATGAGCGCCAAACTCAGCAGCACCCCGAAAAACACAAAGAACGGGTGATAGAAAGAAATCAGGATCAACCCGAAAATGATCTGCATAAGAGAAGAGGAAAAATCCATGAGTATTTTGGGCACTCCTTTCTGCAGCGTCATGGTGTCGAAAAAGCGATTTACCAGCTCGGGCGGATAATAACGGGCCAGGCTATCCAGGCGCAAACGCGGTATCCGGTAGCTGAAATCAAAGGAGGAGCGAGTAAAAATCTGCCGTTGAACGGTCTCCGTAACGGTGAGCTGCATGACCTTGAGCAGGCCGGTCAGGGCGGTGGCCGCGGTGACCACAAATATGAGCAACAACAAGGATGCCGATACGCTACCACCGGCGATCAGGCCGATGATGGCCTGCACGCCCAGCGGCAAGCTCAGTGTGATGAGCCCCGAGAATATAGCGTAAATGTATACGTAAGTAATTTCTTTACGGTCGAGCTCCAGCAGTTTGAAGAATCGCTGTAGCGGACGCAGCTGCGTCGATTTCTCCATAACAATTATTCTTGAAAATATTTAAGTTGCGGTAAAAATAGGAAAAGTGCAAGGCAAAGGCCGATCGGGGCTCAATGCCCCGATCAGCTTCCAAATCACCCTTCGCCATTAAATCTTGAGGTTAGCGGTCTGCTTTGCCGTCGCCACTGGGCAACGCCTCTTTGTTTTTTGTTTGTGGGGAGAGTCCTTTTTGTTGATTTTCAATACTTCTGAAAATAGAAGACCGTAGTGTAGGTTGTTGTTTAACTTCAGGAATAATTTCTTGCAAATTCAACAAAGTGCCTGCGAAAAAGAGTAGCAGGTCTTCGGTTTGCTGGAGAATATCCTTGCTGCCGTCAATTTCCGTTAGGCGCGGAAGGTGACCGGCAAAGTAAATATGGTTATTGGCCATCTCCAGCAGGTTGCTGGCCAGCGCCCGCGGATAAGGAAAATCCGGGCGGATCTCCAGTAAGATGGCCGCTAGTTGTTCGCAAAGCGTTTTGTAGGAAATGAAGAACCCATCCTTGTTTTGTTCATCCACTTCTTTCTTGTGGTACGCCTTGGTGCCTTCCCGCACGACAATGCGGTGGAGCACCTCTTCATCGATAAATTTCACTCGCGCATCCCGCCTTGCCGTATGCACAACGCAACGAATGGCCAGAGCGAGCTTTTCCCGCGGTTCCCTGATATTGATCGTCTTGAGGTCGATGCTCAATTTCATCCACTCCCAGTACCAATTGAGCAGGTAAACCAACAGGTAATGTTTATTTTCGAAATAGCGATAGATGGAGGCTTCCGCCGAATTGATCCGGTTGGCCAATTTCTTAAAATTAAAGCGCTCAAACCCCACCTCATCCAACAGCAGGACACCATTTTTCAAAATTTTTCTTCCCAGGTCGGTCCGTTGTGGATTTTGCAGGAAGAGTTTTTCGTTAATGGAAAGCTCAAAAGAAAAAGGCGTCATAATCGTGAAATTTAAATAAATAATCTGCCCTTTAATTTAATAGTTCCTCAATCCGCTCCGTCTCGTAAAGCCTCTTCAGTTGCGCTTTTAACTCCTGACGGGCAAAAAAGATGCGGCTCTTGACCGTACCCAACGGAATGCCCAGCGCATCGGCAACCTCATCGTATTTATAGCCCTGGTAGTGCATCAAAAAGGGCGTGCGGACCACCGGATTTAACTGGTTAATCGCTTGTTGCAATTCCTCGACCGTCACATTGGCCTCGCCTTCATTGGAAACCGAATCCCGGCCGCGATTTAAAAAGTATTGGGTCGTAGTATTATCCGAAAGCGTTTGCCGGCGCTTTTGTTTACGATAGTTGTTAATAAACGTGTTGCGCATAATCGTCATCAACCAGGCGCGCAAATTCGTGTGTGGCTCAAATAAACTCCGGTATTTAAAAGCCTTGTAGGCCGTCTCCTGCAACAAGTCCTGAGCGTCTTCCGAATCCTTGGTCAACCGCAATGCGAATGCCATCAAAAGGGACCGCATTTCGTTAAAGTTGTTCGTGAATTCTATCTGAGACATAGTTAGAAGTTTATTAGGACTCAAAAATAAAGTAATAAAAGCAGAAATAAAAGTTTTACTATTATTTTGTTGAGTTTAACATTCAAACTAAAGAGTTAAGCATTTAGTTGTGATGGAAATGTTAATTTTTTGCGAGTTTTTTTCTCAAGGTCGTGAACGCGCGCTAGTACCCTGTGTAATAAGTAATTTTGCGCTTTGGCAGTGTCTTTTGGCGATAGACAAGGCGCGTATTCAAGAGTGGGGTGCAACTCTTGAATCAAAGATAGCCCATAGTTGCCTGACCGACCCACCGTCGTGCAAGCACTATGGCGGGCGGGGAGAGCTGGCGCAGTCTATCGCCGAAAGAAGCCGCAAAAACGGTCAGATATTTAGCCCGGATGATGCATGAGTTTTTCGTAGTCAGCGGCGCAAGTGGTTGCCAGGCCTGCTCTCTGG
>CAYWHT010000245.1:0-6647 GCA_964458135.1 uncultured Saprospiraceae bacterium
TCGCCAAAATACCCCTCCCAAAACATCAAAGAACTTATTACACAGTGTAGTAGTGAATGGGGAATGGTGATTAGTAAAGGGCGTTGAGCACTGTCCAATATCTTTACATGGCCAACGCAGAAGGACCACCACTATCCCCTATCTACTATTCGCCCAAACCCGTCCCCCGCTCACCTCCTCAAGCGGAGCGCATTGCCGGGATTCTCCCGGAATGGGATCGTAAGCCAGCACTTCCACCCCCACGGCTTTAGAGGTGAAGTAGCCGGCGATGGTCAGGCTTTTGAGCTCCAGAAAAAAGGAGAAAAATTCGGGATCTTCCTTTCCGGTTGCTTTTTTAGCCTTCCATTTGGTCAGGGCGGCTTCGTTAACCTGATAAAGGTAATCGAGCTGCGCTTCCGCGCTCAATTGGACAAAAGGCTTACCCAGACGTTGGCGGCAATCGGTATCGAAAGCTTCAAACCCCTTGCGGAATTGTTGTTGCTCCAACTCGGTAACATAGTCCTGTAAAATCAGATCGATAAAGCGGTGTACGCCCACATCTTGGGCGCCCGGCGCATCCTCGGTGCGGGGAAGAATGGTTTCGGCTATGGTGGCTACCGTATTGGCTTGCGCTTCGGTCAGGAAGGCGGGCTGCCAGTCCTTGGCAACCACGGAGGAATCGCTGACCTGGCACCCCTGCAGGATGGCGGCTGCGGCCGGGGCGCTGAGCGCGTACCCGGTCATGAGGGCTATATGTTTGATCAGTTCACGGCGATCCATGCTTCTTGGATTTACAGGTTCATCTTTTTAAGTTCGCCCACCGCGTGATCAACAGCGCGGGCCGTAAGGGCCATATAGGTCAAAGAGGGGTTCTGGCAGGCCGAAGAGGTCATGCAAGAACCGTCGGTGACGAAGATATTGGGCAGGTCGTGCAACTGATTCCAGGCGTTGAGGACGGAGGTTTTCGGATCGCGTCCCATGCGCGCCGTCCCCATTTCGTGTATCCCCAGGCCAGGCCAGGAGCCCTCATCGAAAGTCTCGATATCTCTAAAACCGGCGGCTTCCAGCATTTCGGCCCCTGCTTCCATCATGTCCCGGCGCATAATTTTTTCGTTTTCCTTAAACTCGCAGTCGATCTTCAGGGTGGGCATGCCCCAGGCATCACGCAATTCGGTATCCAGTACGGCGCGGTTTTCTTCGTAGGGTAGGCATTCGCCGAAAGCGGTCATGCCCATGCGCCACGGTCCGGGTTGCAGCAATTGCGCTTTGAGGTCAGCCCCCAGCGTATTATTCAATTCGGTGACGCCGCGCATCCAATTCCGGCGGCTGGCGCCCCCCTGGTAGCCAAAGCCGCGCAAGTAGTCTTTACGGCGCGTTTTGGCGTCAAGGTTGCGGAAGCGAGCGATATAAAAGGCGGTGGGTTGCCGGCCCTTGTAATATTTATCGTGAAAGCCGTCGTAAATGCCCGAAGCGCCGCAGCGAAAGTGGTGGTCCATGAGGTTGCGCCCCAATTGACCGCTGCGGTTGCCCAATCCATCGGGATGTTCGTCGTTGGCGGAATTGAAAAGGATGGCCGTAGTGCCGAGGGTGGAAGCGCAAAGGAATACAATGCGGCTGTAGTACTCATGCGTTTCTTTAGTTTCCCGGTCAATAACGCGCACGCCCGTAGCGCGGCCTTTTTTCTTATCGTAGATGATAGAGTGTACTATGGAATCCGGACGCAATGTCAGCTTGCCGGTCGCTTCGGCGGCGGGCAGGGTGGCGGCATTACTGGAGAAATAGGCGCCGTACGGACACCCCCGGATACAGCGGTCGCGGTACATACAACGACCACGGCTGCCGTGCACCTTGGGATCCGGTTGCGTCAAATTGGCCGTACGCCCAATGGTGAGGCGCCGCTCGGGAAAGGCTTTACTTATGGCGTCGCGTGCGTGTTGTTCCACGCAGTTGAGTTGCATGGGCGGTAAAAATTGGCCATCGGGCAGTTGCGGCAGGCCTTCTTTCATACCCTGAATCCCCGCAAAACGCTCCACGTAGTCGTACCAGGGGGCGATATCGCGGTAGCGAATGGGCCAATCCACGCCAATGCCTTCGCGGGCGTTGGCTTCAAAGTCCAAATCGCTGAGCCGGTAGGAATGCCGGCCCCACATGATGGAACGCCCCCCCACGTGGTAGCCCCGCATCCAGTCGAAACGCTTAACCTCCTGGTAGGGATGCAGGTCATCGCGCACGAACCAGTGCTTGGAATATTCCGTGATGGTATAGCCGGTACGGCTTTGTTTGGGATAACGTTCCCGTATTTCTTTTTCGGGGGTGCGGCCCCGCCCCGGAAAGTCCCAGGCATCGAGATTGGCCGTCGGATAATCCAGCACGTGGCGCACATTGCGGCCTCGCTCCAGCACTAGCGTTTTCAGTCCTTTCTCTGTCAGTTCCTTGGCCGCCCAACCTCCACTTATCCCCGAACCTACGACAATGGCGTCGTAGGTTACGGATTCGGCGCCTTTTGAGTTGAAATTCATTCGATTAGCTTGTACATGTCCTGTTTTGAAAACGGAACATTCTCCGGTTTCAGCACTAAACTATCAAAAATTCGTTGCTCCGCAAGGCTTTACCGCCGAACTTATTGTAAGGATTACTCCAAGGCGGGTGAAGAATGGTGGATAGTGCCCGTCCTCGTTCCTCGGCAGGGCAACAATGGCGCCCTACTTACTGGCGGTAGCCTATCAACAGCGCGCTTCCCAGCGCCCGCCTCCCAATCCTATCGGAAGGATGGGTCGCAACTCGGCCTTAATTCACGATCATCACCGAGGAACCGCCGCCGTCGAGGTTGGGGGCATTCCGGTTCGTTACTTCCCCCGTGCCTGTATCCAAGTCTCATGTGCCTTTTCCCGCCTCAAAATCCTCAATATTCTGCCGCACCCGCCCGTACTTTCGCACCACCAACCCTGCGGCCACGGTAAGCAGGGCGATGAGCGGCCACTGCAAGACCGGCCACAGCCCGGGTATGGCGTCGCCCAAGGCGTGTACCAGCGCCAGGATAGCGGTAGGTATTAACAAAGCCAACAAACTGTAGCGGTAGCTTTTGGATTCCATGATGGCTTTTAATTCATCGGTATTATCCTTTGATTGGGGCGCCGTTCCCCCATTTTTGAGGTGATCGTAGTGCTTTTTAAGAAGCGTATTTTCCTGTGTGGTGCTCAGATTGAGGAGCAGAGCGCTCAGCATCAACACTAGCAGGCCGCTGTCTTCCCAGCCGTTCCAGCCCCATACGCCGTCCATCAGCAGGAGTACGTAGCCCAAGATAAAGATTAGGAAAGCAGCCCAGTGCGTCACTTCGTTGAAACGGCGCCAGAATTTGCTGTGCCATTGATAATTTCGTTGCCTTAGCACGTTTTCGATATAAGTCATTCGGTCCATCGCTAAGAGAATTGTATGCCAAGCACCTTAGTCGCCAGCACTAATAAGCCGAGCACCAATACGCCATAGCCGAAGTACAGCCGCATATTACCCGATTTAATGCGCTGGTGCATCAGCTGGGTCGCCACCAGACCGCTCACCAGGGCGGCCAGTCCGAAAGGCAAGGCGTATTGCCAATTGAATTGCCCCAAACCGGCATAGCCCAAAAAACCGGTCAGGGAGGAAAAGGGCACGACGAAAGCAGTGGTAACCACCGCAAATTTAGCGTCAAAACCCAAAAACAAAAATACGGTAATGATCAAGCCACCACCTCCTACCCCCAGAAACCCCGCCAGCAGCCCGGAAAAGGCGCCGATCAACAGAGCCAAAAGCCAGGGCCTTTTGACTTGCCGGGGCGTCGCCTCGCCTTCCGCCCGGGAAAACAGCAACACCGATGCGGCGGCCGATAGCAAGAACAGCGCAAATACCAACCCCACCCACCATTCGGCAACCAGCGTCGACAACCAGGCGCCCACCGGCGCCAAGCTTACCGAGCTCAGCAGTACCGGCAGAGCGTACTGCAGGTTGAGCTTGCCCATCCTCCAATTGCGAAAAGTCGCAGCAAACAGGGTTAGGGCGTTGACGTACAAGCCCGTCGCCCGCGCCTCCACGTACGGCAGCCCCATCCCATCGAGCAGGGGCACCAACGCCACCGCCGAGCCTACCCCGCCAAGGGCGAAGAGAAAGCTGATGACGAAGACGAGGAGGGTAATGAGGATGATGGAATTCAAAATTTTGGATTTTTAATTTTTAATTTTTGATTTTTGATTTTTGATTTTGGATTGAAATACCGAAATGGATGCTCAATAGACATTAGGAATACCATTTGCAGAGGAAATAGACGCCGCCATTTTTGTCCTATCAAGGCGAAAAACAGAGTATCGTCGAGGCTTTTTAAGGCAGATAGGGCGAAAAAGGGCAAGTCTAGACCTATATCATAATGTCTAATCCAAAATCCCTAAAGAAACCAATCCGGATTCGTCACCCCCCGCCGGTCGAAGATAAACGTCTGGCCGGTAACTTCTTCCGTGCGCTGGCGCAGGATTTGCCGGTTTTCCTGATCGATCCAATAAATTCGGGATTCTCCTTCCAGCCCCAGGCGCAGCCGCCATACGGGGCGATCTTCGTTTTTGTAGGAACCCGCCGTATCGACCTCTTCCACGAGCAGTTCGGCTTCGCTGTGCACATCCGTCCATCCGTGGTAGAAGGGAAGCACGCAGCCATAATCTTTTTCCAGCGGCAAAGTGCGGATGACTAATTCCAGGCTATGGACGTCGAAGCAGCCCTCGGGAATTTCCGCCCGCCCGCTTTCCGGAGGTTGCCCCTCGCGGGTGAATTGGCGTTTTACTTCACCGGATTTATAATTCAAGGTGAGCATGCCTTCCTGGCGGATCGTCAGGGCGTGCAGGGGCTCGAAGGTGTAGCGGTCGACGGTCGACACCTCGGTGCGATTGCCCAACTGGGCGGACGACAAACGTTGACGCCGGCGCAACATGGAGCGCCCCCCCTGCTCGAGGTAGTCGATCTGGTCAGTCAGAAAGCCAGCTTTCTTTTCGGCATCGCCGATCAGGAGGAAGGCGGCCAGGTGATTGGCGTCGGCCGGGATATTGTGGGTGCGGAAGTGCTCGTCTCCAACTGCGATTCTTGCTGTTTGCATAGGATGGGATATCCGTGAATATTTAGCGCGAAGGTAAGAGGATTCGGGGGAAGTTGAAAATGGGAGGGGTGAGGAAAGGATAACCTCATGGACCTACAGAGGGCTTTGGGATTTACTCGGCCGAGATGTTGACTTACTACCGGAAAAAGGCATAAAAATCCTTACAGGACCGGTATTCAAGAGACTGTTCATTACTTGAAGACGCGCCCCATGTCCCACCCTTCTGCCAACTACCATTCCGGCACCTCAACACCCGCCCTCTGCAAGCTGTCGCGCAGCACGTTAAATCTTTGCCGGTGAATCTGTTGCTTTTGCGCATCCCCTTGCTTTTCGTAGAGCTCCTGACCGAGCTGGTGGAATTCCAGTCGGTGTTCGGACGCGACGGAAGTACTGGCGGCCAAAGCCGTATTGGATTCAAGAATATCGGTAGCCATTGCCAAGTTACTTTCGGCCATTTCGATTTTAAGGAGCAAGAGATTATGGGCGAAGATCCGGCCGGGGAAATTGCCCTCGTTCCACACCCGGGCGGATTCCTGCAGGTAGTAGCGAGCGGAATCCAGTTGCCCTTGCTCGAAGAGTACTTCCGCCAGGTTGTGTTGCGATTCGGCCACGCCGCGCTGGTAGCCCTGGGAAGCGAATAAGGCGATAGATTTCCGAATATTGCTTTTGGCGGCGGGAAAGTCCCCCGATTCCCCCTGGATATCGCCGAGGTATTTGAGCAGGTTGGCCTCGATCATATTATCGCCGCGCTCGCGCCACAGTTCGAGGGAATTTTGGAGATGGCGAATGGCGGAAGCCCGGTCGTTGAGCTTGCGGTCGTACATGCTAGCCAGGTTGAGGTAGTTGGTGGCGGCGCGCTCCGTCATGCCCGCGCGGGCCAGGATGCGAGTGGCCTCGCCGAAATAATCGACCGTTTTGTGCGGGAAGTCGGGGTAGTACAGCAGGCTGATCTTTTCCAGAATATTGGCTTCCCCGATGCTGTCGCCCCGGTTGGCCGCCAGTTTGCGCGCCTGCAGCAGGGAATCGATCTCCTGGGTTTCGGGCTTGACAACTTGAACATTTTCTTTGGCAATTTCCTGGTAGGCGGGGCTTTCGCAGGCGACGAAGAAAGAGGCCCCGATCAGGCAACCCAATACATAGGTTAACCATTCAATCCTAGCGGGATTCCGGTGTGTCATGCTTTTCAGTCGATTATTCGGTCACAGGCCAATATTGGCCGGCTTTGGCGTCATAAATTAGCATTTTGTGGGGGTTTTCCAAAATTTGATGGGAATTTAAACGTGGTAAGGGAATAGTAAAAACAAAAGCTTTGCTAATACGGAAATGACCTTTAAGAAAAAGCTGCAATTGCTATCTAGTAATGTTCTTTGATGCTTGGGGATGGGTATTTTGGCGAAAGGCAAGGCGCGAAGAAGGAGCATAGCCGTAGCTACGAGACTGATGAGCAACGCAGCCTTTCGCCAAAAGACACTGCCAAAGCGCAAAATTACTTATTACACAGTGTACTAGTACACTGTGTAATAAGTTCTTTGATGTTTTGGGAGGGGTATTTTGG
>CAYWHT010000246.1:0-6646 GCA_964458135.1 uncultured Saprospiraceae bacterium
ATCGATGCCGTAACAATCCGGATAGCGGATTTGTGGGGCCGAAGACACGATGATCACCTTTTTGGGCCGCAAGCGGGCTACAATCTGGAGGATACTGTCGCGCAGGGTGGTGCCCCGCACGATGGAATCATCGAGCAACACTAAGGTGTCTTTTTCATTACGCACGACGCCGTAGGTGATATCGTAGACGTGGGAAACCAAGTTGCCGCGTGAGGTCGTATCGGCGATGAAGGTGCGCATTTTGGCGTCCTTTACCACGAGCTTTTCCACCCGGGGGCGTAATTCCAGGATCTTTTTCAGCTTTTTGGATTTGAGGTCGCCCTCCTCACAAGCCTGCAGGATTTTTTGTTGCTTGAACTCATTGAGCCGGTCTTCCAATCCTTTGACCAAACCGTAGAAGGCGGTTTCGGCCGTGTTGGGTACGAAAGAAAAGACGGTATTCTTGAAGTCATAATCGATGGCCTCCAGTACATTGTCAACGAGTTGCTCACCGAGTTTTTTGCGTTCCAGGTAGATGTCGCGGTCGTTACCCCGTGAAAAGTAGATCCGCTCGAAGGAGCAAGCCGTACGTTTTTTGGGTTCGATAAAGGGAAGTTCCTCAACCGTTCCGTGTTTTTTGATGATGAGGGCATGGCCCGGCTGCAGTTCGTGTACGTTGCTGATGTGTTGTTGAAAGGCGGTCTGAATAGCGGGTCTTTCGGATGCCACTACGGCGACTTCTTCGTCGTGGTAATAAAAGGCCGGTCGGATGCCATTGGGATCGCGCATGACGAAGGCATCGCCGTGACCGATGAGGCCGCCCATGACGTAGCCGCCATCAAATTTCTTGCTGGCGCGCCGCAGCAGCCTTTGCACGTCCAGGTGCCGGAAAATCAGATCGCTGATTTCGATGTTGGAGTAGCCATCGGGCTTAAACCAGGTATGGAGCCGCTGGACCTCATCGTCCAGAAAATGGCCGATCTTCTCCAGTACGGTGACGGTATCGGATTTTTCTTTGGGGTACTGGCCGAGTTCTACGAGTTCTTGGAAAAGTTCATCGACGTTGGTGAGGTTGAAGTTGCCAGCGAGGATGAGGTTGCGGCTGATCCAGTTATTTTGGCGCAGGAAGGGGTGGCAGGTTTCGATCGTATTATCGCCGTGGGTGCCGTAGCGCAGATGACCGAGCAGGAGCTCTCCGACGTAGGGTTTATGGGCTTTCAGCCAGGCGGGGTCGTGTAGTTTTTCGGGCTCCAAATCTTTAAACCGGCCAAAGATGCCGTTGAACAGATCATCCAGGTAGTTGGCGCCCGCGCTGCGCCGCCGGCTGATGTAGCGGCTGCCGGGCTGCACATCCAGCTTGATGGTAGCCAGCCCGGCGCCGTCTTGGCCGCGGTTGCGCTGTTTTTGCATCAGCAGGCGCAGTTTCTCCAGGCCGTAAAGCGCCGAACCATATTTTTCCTCGTAGTATTCCAATGGTTGGAGTAGCCGAATCAGGGCAATCCCGCACTCGTGCTTAATAAAATCGCTCATGCTTGAAATTCAATACTTTAGAAAGAAGGTGCAAAAATACGTCATCCTGCTTTTTTACGCCAACCAAATTTAAAGTTTATCAGTTTAACTTATACATTGTTATCAACCCTTTGCGGGAAAGATTAGTTGCATATGGCAGAAGCAAGGCATTTGTATTAATTTTATAGTCTGACAACGCAAGATTTGTGAATGCTGACTGGCTCTTTTTAGCTTCGCTGATCGTCGCTTTGCTCCTCGGCGTTTCGCCTGGCTGCGTTGAAAAGCCTCGATCTAGCCCCGGCTATACCTGCGTTTTTCGCCCCCGACGCTTGCGGTTGGGATCAAGACTTGCCAGCCGAAAAAATAGCGGCGTCCTATTTGCACAAATCTCCTGTTGTCAGACTACAGCCTCGTGCTTTTTGATGGGTTTGAATCCTCCCGTTTTTTTCTTTGCGGAAAAAACGCTAACTTAAGAAGTTAATCATTTCTTGCCAGGTGTTGGAATTCCGGTAAGGGGATTTCGAAAAAGTGCGCATAATCAAACAACATTGCAATGGCTTTACTCAGATTTTTTAAAGTTCCAAAACATCAGCAATACGAGTACAAACCCCGTTACTGGGATCCCAAAAAAGAAGAATTGGAGGAGCGCTTACGCAAGGCGGAGGAGCGCCGCGGAAGTAATGTAGAAGCCTCCAAGGCCCGTATTTCGAGTGGTTTTCGCAATAAGGCGACCCGCGAATATTCCGGTATAGGCCGGCGGCAGGCTTTCCGTTCCAATATGATCCTCATTGCGGTCATTGCCTTTTTGGTGCTCTTGTGCTATCTGCTGATCACCGTTTATTTGCCCAAAATCGTCAACATGGTGGAAGGCACGGCCGGGTAGCCGCTGGGGTCTTCGCCCGTTTGTTGATCAAAAAATAACTCGACTACAACTATGGCTGACCTCATTCAGCTGCTTCCCGAACCCATTGCCAACCAGATTGCGGCCGGAGAGGTGATTCAACGCCCGGCCTCCGTGGTCAAGGAACTGCTCGAAAATGCGGTGGATGCCGGCAGCACCCAGATCAAGCTGGTGGTCAAGGAAGCCGGCAAGCGGTTGGTGCAGGTGGTCGATAACGGTTGCGCCATGTCGGCCACCGACGCCCGGATGTCATTTGAGCGGCACGCCACCTCCAAAATCCGCCATGCCGAAGATTTGTTCGCCATTCGCACCATGGGCTTTCGGGGGGAGGCGCTGGCGTCTATCGCCGCGGTGGCCCAGGTGGAAATGCGCACCCGTCGTAAAGCCGACGAGCTCGGCACGCACCTGCAAATTGAACATTCGCAAGTGCTGAGCCAAGAACCCGAATCCTGCCCCGCCGGAACGCGCATTGCGGTTAAAAACCTCTTTTTCAACCTACCCGCTCGCCGAAACTTTTTGAAGTCCAATACGGTGGAGATGCGCCACATCACCGAAGAATTCCAGCGAGTGGCGATCGCCAATCCCGACATTCTTTTCACCCTACACCACAACGACGAGCAGATCTACCACCTACCCCCGGGCAATTTGCGGCAGCGCCTCACCGGCATCTTTGGCTCCAGCAGTAATAAAAAACTCGTCCCCCTGGCCGAAGAGACCGACCTGATCCGCCTGCACGGATTTGTCGGCAAACCGGAATTCGCCAAAAAAACGCGGGGTGATCAGTTCCTATTTGTCAACGAACGCTTCATCAAGAGCAACTACCTCAACCACGCGGTCATCAATGCTTACGAAGGGCTGCTGCCCAAAGACACCTATCCGTTTTACGCGATATTCATCGAAATCGACCCCAAACATATCGATATCAACGTTCACCCCACCAAACAAGAAATCAAATTCAAGGAGGGACGGATGATCTACGATGTGCTAAGGGTAGCCGTACGGCACGGGCTCGGGCAACACGCCGTCATGCCGACGCTCGACTTTGACCAGGAGCCGAGCTTCAATATGCCGCCCGCTTCCCAGGGGCGCCGCTCATCCGAAAATACTATCAAAAGCGGCGCCCATCCCGGCGCCGATGACTTTGACCCGCCCTCCCGCCGGGAGCGCAACAACCGGAACAATTGGGAAGCCCTTTACGAAAGCCTGAAAGCGGGTGGAGGCGAAGAAGAAACCGGCGTTCCCTTCGAAGCGCCCCCTATGCCGCGGGCCCTGACCATCGAAAGCCAATGGGAGGAAACCGAAGCAGCCCCCCCCTTCGAAACCGGCTTTCGCCAAGGCCAAAAAGCGCCTTATCAGGTTCATCAGGCTTATATCGTCAGTCAAATCAAATCGGGCTTCCTATTGATTGATCAGCAAGCGGCCCACGAACGCATCCTCTACGAGCGCTATCTCAAAGTGCTGCAAGAACAAAAAAATACCGCCCAACGGCAACTCTTTGCCCGCAAGGTCGACCTGGCGCCCCACGATGCCGCTTTGCTGCGGGAGCTACTCCCCGAAATCCAGCAATTGGGCTTTGATATCGAAGCATTTGGCGCCGACACCTTCGTCATCAACGGGGTGCCCGCCGAGATGGACGGCAAGCAGGAAGAATCCGAACTCATCGAAACATTACTCGAACAATACAAGCAGAACGTCGAATTAAGGCTGCAGTTGCGCGAAAATGTCGCCCGCTCCATGGCCTGTTCGGCATCCATCAAGCGCGGGCAGCTGTTGTCCGTAGAGGAGATGCAGGCGCTCATCGATCAGCTCTTTGCCTGTGAAACGCCTTTTAAAAGCCCGAAGGGCCGCAACTGCTTTATCTCTTTTGAACTGGACGATTTGGAAAAACGTTTCGAAGGCTAGTGCCCGAAGCACCGGCTCGTAAATCACTAGGCATGCTAAGAATCACCGATGTTGTTAAGCACCTTCTGATCATTAACATCCTGATGTTTGTGCTCAGTTACTTTATTTTTCCCAGCCTGCAGCAAACGCTGGCGCTTCACTATCCCACATCCGAGCGCTTCGAGCCTTTCCAGATCGCCACCCACTTCTTTATGCATGCCAACTTTGCGCACATCTTTTTCAATATGTTTGCGCTCTTCATGTTTGGTAGCGCGCTGGAAGCCCTATGGGGGCCGAAACGTTTCCTGTTCTTTTACTTTGCTTGCGCCTTCGGAGCAGCCGCCCTCCACATGTTCGTCTCTTACCTGGAAATTTCCAGCATGCAGGCGGCCATCGAGGCTTTCCAGAATACCCCCAATTACCAAAATTACTGGGCCTTCTTTGACAAAATACCGGTAGATGGCCTCAATCAAATGAACCCCGGCTACAAACAAAATGTCATCGAATTGGGTAACGCGGTAGACAATGGGGCCGAACAAAACGCGGTGCAACAAAGCGTACAGCTGATGCAACGCTCCCTGGAAGTCACTAAAATCGACGTGCCCGTCGTCGGCGCCTCCGGCGCGATTTACGGCCTGCTGCTCGGATTTGGCATGTACTTCCCCAATACGGAGCTCATGCTCATTTTTTTACCCATCCCGATTAAAGCCAAATACTTCATTCCCTTTCTGATGCTGGTTGAATTGTTTTTGGGCGTCAATCAGTTCTCCTGGGATAATATCGCACACTACGCCCACCTGGGCGGTGCGTTAACCGGATTGTTATTAATTTTGTACTGGCGGAAATTTGGTTCGCGCTGGTAGTTGTACAAAAACTTCAATCCGGCTGGTACGTTAAAAGGATAAGTCTAGTGCTTCGGGAGCTAGGGGTAGTTGAAAGTCAGAGCGGAAGGTTATATTTTTGAAATCACAATTGAATACGACAAACGATGTTGAAGTCTATTTGGGATGACGTCAAGAGGGAATTTAGCTACGGTAATATGGTCACCCGTATTATCCTGATCAATATAGTGGTATTCCTCATCGTCAATATCGTCAACCTGGTAGTTTTTATTTCCAACGGCGCCGATCCGACGGCTTCGCGCGACTTTTACGAGCAGTTCGTTCGCTTTTTCAGCATGTCTTCCGATTGGAAGTACGTGCTGACGCATCCCTGGGTGATCATCACCAGTATGTTCCTGCACGAAAGCTTCTGGCACATCCTGTGGAATATGCTGTTCATGTACTGGTTTGGCCGCATCGTCGGTGATTTTATCGGCAACCAGCGCATTCTGCCGATCTACTTGCTCGGCGGCATTACCGGAAGCGCCATCTACTTCATTACGGCCAATCTGCTGCCCTACGGTTCCATGGGTTCCAGTTACGCTCTCGGCGCCTCGGGCGCCGTCATGGCCATCGTGGCGGCCTCCGGCGCCATCGCCCCCGACTATATCATCCGGCTGCTCCTCATCGGTGACGTCAAACTGAAATACATCGTTGGCGTATTGATTCTACTCGACGTCTTTGGCATCGCCAACGCCAGCAATACCGGCGGTCATTTCGCCCACCTGGGCGGCGCCCTCTTCGGCTTTATTTTCGTTCGCGAGCTTCGCCAGGGCAATGACTGGTCAGCAGGCGTCAATAGAGTACTTGACCGGCTGAATAATTTCTTTTCGAATTTATTTCAGGGCCGCAACCGCGGTCCGCGGGTGGTTTATCGCAACCCGAATTGGCGCAAGCGCACCTCCGGCCGTGGCAATGCCTCCTCCGACCCGAACGACCTCTCCTACCAGGAAAAACTGGATACGATTCTCGACAAGATCAAAAAGTCGGGCTACGAAAGCCTTACCGAAGAAGAAAAAGATTTTTTGTTTAACGCCAGTAAGAAACAATAACCGATGCCGCTTTGGGTAAGTTGATGCGTTGGGCCAATCTGTTGCTGATCCTCATTACACTTCTCACTTATCTGGCGCCCCACGTCAGTCCAGCCACCTTTTGGCCCGCCGCCTTTTTAGGGCTGCTCTATCCCTGGCTGCTCCTTGCTCACCTGTTCTTTACAGGCTTCTGGTTGCTCCGAAAGCACCCCTACGTTCTGTTTTCACTGGGCTGTATTCTGCTTGGATGGGGGCACCTGACTAGCTTCGTCGGCTTTCATCCCTGGGATGGCGATGCTTCCGGCGCCCCCAGTTTGCGGCTGATGACCTTCAATTGTCACCGCCTGAAAAAAGATTACGCTTCCAATACCTTCGTGAAGGTGGAAGACTGGAAAGCCCTCGTCCAAAAACATGAGCCCGATGTGCTCGTCCTCCAAGAATTCCCGGCCCGCCACCCCCATACC
>CAYWHT010000247.1:0-983 GCA_964458135.1 uncultured Saprospiraceae bacterium
CCGATATACAGCACCATGGCCACCGAGCGCTCCCGGATGGGGCCGAACTTTTCTTCGGGGAGCGGCGCAAAAGTGACCTTTCGATTGACTTGCGTTGCGATGCCCTGATCGTTGACCGGGGCGCCGGCGATCAGCTTTTCCGTTTCGTTAAAGAGCGAGTCTACGACCTGTCCCTGCCCGTCGACGAAAAAGACCTGCATCTCCAAATCCAGGGGCAGTTCATTTTCGGCTACAATTTTGATCTCCGCATCTTTGACCTCCTCGAATTCCTGTAAATCGAAATCGAAGGTATCGCGGGCGACGAAGTTTCTCGCCTGCCCAAACAGCGGCAAGTTCACCGCCACATCCACCCGGTAAAAGCTGCTGTCGGTGATAAAGCCCCGGATGCTCGTATCCTGGTCCGGATGGCTGATGGCGTCTACCTGATAATTGAGCGAGATCGGGGAAGCGCCCAGAATATCCTCCAGGTTGGAGTTGTCCTTGTCGAAAACGAAGGTGGTCGTCTTGGTTTGACCGACTTCATCGATTTCCGGAAAGGGAAAATCGAGCCCCGTTTCTACCAGGGGGCTCATCAGCTCCAGGACTTCGCCGGTAACCGTAACCACCTCGAATTGCTCCACGTCGGAGCGGGTTGGAATACCAATGGAATTGGCCACCGCAAAAGTAACCTGCGGATCGGCAAAGAAAATATCGCCCTGAATCCAGTCCTCGAAAAAGTCGATTTCGATTTCATCGCCCCCGCCTTCGAAGCGCTGCGTTCCCAGATAGCCTTCGGCGTAGGAGAGGGCCAGGTCTTGTATGCCGAGCAGAAAATTGGAGAGGGTGACGACATCCCCGTCCGGGGTGGTGGCCACGTATTCAAAGGTCAGCGAGTCATTGGAGGGAATGATGGAATACGAGCCCAAATCTATCGGGTTATCCTGAATGTTGACCCGGGGCGGAGGGCCGCTGCCCGAATAGGCCGGCAGTTCGTGCTCCAGCGT
>CAYWHT010000247.1:993-6641 GCA_964458135.1 uncultured Saprospiraceae bacterium
TACGAGATCTAGTACGGTCTCGTGGGCTCGGAGATTGTATAAGAGACAGGCGGGATTCAAAAGAGTAAGTCAACCGTCCTTGCTTGAGGTCTACCCGGTCGATATCGGTTTCATTGGGCAACTCCAGGGGGATAGTCAACCGGGGTTGGACAACGGGAATGACCGGCGGGATCGCCTCGTCGAGGGGTGGGAACAATTCTTCGCTCGATTGGGTGAGCACTTCTCCTTCGTAGAACAGCCGGATAGTGCCATCTTCGTCAATGCGGATGGTGCTGGCCTCCTCGACGCTTTCAATGAGGTCTTCCATCGTGAAGCGGGTATCGACCAGAGGGAGGGCGAAGTCGGCTTCGTAAGCCACCTCTTCCAGGTCTTCCAGCTCTTCAAATTGCTGGCAGGAAGCAAGCAATTGACCCAGCCCCAGCAGGAGGCATAAAAAATGCAGTAGTTTATACTGCTTCATAGCGTGTTTAATTTGGTAGTTTGATATCCTATTAACCGACTCGGAGAAGTCTTTATTTTTTGGAAAGGCGCTTTTCCTTTAATTAAAAAAGTCGGCAAGGTAGGATAGTTATCCATATTATTTTTTGCCATCTTTGAAGATTAGGAATTACTTTGGAATGGCGACAATCGGTTGGCCGATTAGAATGCATGTCGATTATGGGAGATTACAGGAGAAGTTCGAAGGAAAAACTGGACGGAAGTCCGAACGTGAAGCTGGCGCGCCGGTACGTGCTCAATCTTTTTGAACAGCGGCAAGATGCCCGACTGGTCCTCCATAATTATGCCTTTACCACCGGCCTGGTGGAGCTTGTCCGGGAGATCACCGAGGGCGAAGCGCTCAATCCCGAAGAAACGGAGGTGGCTCTTCTGACGGCCTGGTTTCTACCCACCGGCTATCTGACCGCTTACGAGGAGTACTGGAAACACAGCTTGGCGGAGGCCAAGCACTTTTTTCAACATTCCGATTTCCCAACCTACCGTCAGCGCCGGGTGTTGGATAGCATTCAACGCATCGGCGCGGGAGAAGCTCCCCAAACCCAGGTTGAGCGCATCCTGCAGGATGCCTGTCAGATCAATACTTATTTAATTTACGCCGATGAGCGCAAGGCGCTGTTGCGACTGGAAGAGGAGTTTTTCCTCAACCGCTCGCCCGGTCAGGCCGAATGGTCGCAACGGTATCTGCAACGGCTGGCCGGTGTGCAGTGGCATACCAACTACGCCCGTAACCGGTACGCCGCCCGCCTGGACCGGCGCATTCAGGACGAAAGACAAAAGCTTGAGCATTTCCAAAACCATTCCTCCAACGGGATGCCCAATGATGCGGAAGCAGAGGAAGAACGATTCGATCGCCTGGAAAAAAAATTACCCACCCGCGCCACCCAAACATTTTTTCGAACCAACTACCGCAACCATATCAATCTGAGCTCCATTGCCGACAACAAAGCCAACATCATGATCAGCGTCAATTCCATCCTGATCAGTGTGTTGATCACCTTTATGTCGTATAAGAATATCTCACAAACCAATCCTCACATCCTGCTGCCCGTGATCATCTTCCTCGTCACCGGTTTGACCTCCCTAACTTTTGCCGTGCTTTCCGCACGCCCCAAGGTAACCTCCCTCAACCGGCAACCCATAGCCCCCGAGCAGGCGCGTCGTAATATTGTGTTCTTCGGAAATTTCGTTCAGCTCGAGCTGGAGGAATACGAGGAGGCCATGGATGCGATGTTCCGCGACAGCAAACTGCTCTACGGCAACATGACCCGTGATTTGTACTATCTGGGAAAGGTGCTGGATAAAAAATACCGCTTCCTGACCATTTCCTACAATACTTTCATGCTGGGCTTTGCGGCCACGGTGCTGTCTTTCATTTACATCCTGTTTACTTAGAGCTGTTGGATTTTCCTAAGGCGAGGTTAAAGCTTGCCGGTCACTGTTAAAACATCATAATTTTCGTGATCCGACACACGTCACCGTTCACGGCCTGCGTTTCTTTTTGTACCATTGAACATCTCATGAACCATCCAAAAATTTAGGTCATGGAACCCAAGGCAATGTTTCTGGCCGTGAGCTTGTGCTGCCTGCTCAACTACGGCGCTACCCAGGAAGACGCTTTCGAGCAATACATCGAGCAATACCGCACGCTGGCGGTAGCAGAAATGGAACGCGCCGGCATCCCCGCCAGTATCAAGCTGGCCCAGGGATTACTGGAATCCAATGCCGGGCGCAGTGAACTGGCCCGCGAAGCCAACAATCATTTTGGCGTCAAGTGCGGAGGGAGCTGGAACGGCGGGAATTACATGAAAGAAGACGACGAGACCAACTGGCTGGGGTTTCCCATCAAGTCCTGTTTTCGCCAGTACAATTCAGTGGAAGAAAGCTTTATCGCCCATTCGGAGTTTTTACGCAATCCGGCCAAAGACGGCCGCTACGGTTTTCTGTTCCAATTGGAAATAACAGATTACGAAGGATGGGCCAAAGGCCTCAAACAAGCGGGCTACGCCACCAGCAAAACTTACCATAAAAAGCTGATCAGCCTCATTGAACGTTACGAGCTGCACCAGTACGATGAGCTGAGCACTGAGGAGCTCCTCGCGATGGAAGCCCAAAAAGACGAAGAACCGCCAACCGAAGGCGGATGGGAATTGGTGCTGGAAGAGCCGGAAAACCCCGGCGGGGAGGAAGAACCGGAAATTCCGATCATGCAGGACCCCTTCGGCGCCAAGCCCGAAGAAACGCCCGCGCAAACGGCCTTCCGCATTGATGTCCAGAACGACGCCCGTTTCCTGGTATCCAATAGCCAACAAACCGTTGCTACTTTGGCCGATTGGGCTGGCGTGTCCATTGAGGAACTCCTTAAATTCAATTCGCAATTCGATCGGGGCGACCAACGCGTGGCCCCCATGAGCCGGGTTTACCTGCAGCCCAAACGCAACCACTACCGGGGCAAGAAAAAATGGCACGACCTACAAGAAGGACAAACGCTATTCGATATTTCCCAGCTCTACGGCATTTCCCTGGAAAAATTGTACGAACGCAACCGGCTGCAAAAGGGTATGGAACCAATGGCCGGCGCCCGGATAAAAATCCGCGGCGGAGAAGTCAGCCGGCCGCCCCGGCACCGCAATCAAAACCATACGCCCGATAAAGAGCCCGTTGCCGTCATTTCGGATGATGGTGAGCTCATGCTCGACATGGACCTGTCTACGGGGCAAGCAAGCGAGGAAACGCCCGGGGAAAAGAAAAAAGAGCAAACCGAAGCAGCCAACCCGAACGCGCCCTTTAAAGATCCGTTCCACCAGCCGGATTCCCAAAAAACGAACCCCCAAAAAAAGCTAAAAGAGCAGCAAAAGACGCCCACTACCTCTTTCCAAAAAGAAGACCTAAAAAACCTGCAACCGGAAGACGGCGCCGCATCGAGCGCCGGCGCCTCCAACTTGTACTACGATCTGCGGCCGGGCGCCCCCCTCTGGAGCATTTCCCGCCGCTTCGACATCTCCGTAAACCGGCTCACGGCCTTAAACGCCTTGTGGTCGCAGCGAATTTATCAAGGCTGCGGTTAAAGTAAAGGGGCGCTAATCCCCGCCCCCATTCCAATCCTCTCCCTCCTCCTCTCCGGCAGCCTTCCGGATAACCCGCACCGTCTCAATCTTAGTGTTGCTCACCAATTCCAGGATAAACCTGTAGTTACCCAGCTCGATCTCGTCTCCCTGTTCGGGGATGTTTTCGGTCGTCATGACGAGGTAACCGGAAAGGGTGTGGTATTCTCCTTCGGGAAGCTGTAGATCGGGGTACTTTTCGTTGAGATAGTCAATTTCGAGGCGCCCCGAGAAGATGAATTCGTTTTCCGAAAGCTGTTGTTCGACATGCTCTTCTTCGTCGTGCTCATCTTCGATTTCTCCGAATATCTCTTCCAGGATATCTTCCAGGGTAATCAAGCCGGAAAGACCGCCGTATTCGTCGACCACGCAAGCCACGCTCATGCGCTCCTCGATGAAGCGATTGAGCAAATCGATCACCTTGGTCACTTCGGGCACGAAAGGAATGTCCATAACCAACCCCTGGATGGCGGGCGGCTGTTTGAGCATTTGCTGGTGGTGCACGTAGCCCAAAACATTATCGATATCTCCGTCAATGACGATAATCCGGGAAAGCTTAGTTTCCCGAAATAATTGCTCCAGCTCCTCGACATCGGCCTTCAGGTCGATGCTCTCTATTTCCGGGCGGGGCACCATACAGTCCCGAACCCGGGTATCCTTGAGGTTCAGGGCTTTCCCGAAAAGCTCTTTGTCGATTTCGCCCACCGAATCGGTAGGGGTCTCATTGACAAATTGCTCCAGGTCGAGGCGCGTGAATACGCTCTCGTAGGGTTCGGCACTCGTGCGAAAAAACAACTTGAGCACCACATTGGAAAGCTTCGTCATCAGCCAGGAAGGCAAAAGCAGAATCAACTGCAGCACGCGGAGGGGGTAGGCCAAAAAGTAAAGCACCTCGTCGGCGTAAATGCGGAAAAAAGTCTTCGGTAGGAATTCGCCGAAAACCAAGACGACCAGGGTAATTACAATAGTATTGAGCAACAGCAACAGAAAATAGTGCTCGACGAAAGGACTAAACCAGGGATCCAGGAGGGTGGTCATCAGGGAAGTAAAAACCACCAGGGCGATATTATTACCCACTAGCATGGCGCCCAAAAAATCGGAAGGATTCTCGAAAAAGGCCGCCAACACACTCCCCCGACGCGCCGATTTCTTCTTGCGCAACTCCACCTTGAGCTTGTTGGCGGAGACAAACGCGATTTCGGAGCCGGAAAAGAGCGCCGAAAGAAGGAGGAATAATATGATTAGCAAGAGTAACATCACTCCAGGGCTTCATCCATTTCCTCTAATTTAATGCGCCCGTCGATGGCTTTGATGCGCGAATAGGAAAAATTTTGGTTGGCTTCAAAGCCGTAGCCCCGGATAATCTCGTCCGGACGGGTAATGACGACGTATTTGTTGGTGAAGATCTTTTGCTGACGCTCGTCCCAACGCAATTCCTCCGTTTCGAGCTTTTCGCCTTCCACGCTCTTCCACACCACGCTATCCTTCACCACTACCAGGGCCTCATCTTGATAGCGAATTCCGTAGTTGGCGTCCAGGTGGCTGGTAATTTGCTCCTGCTCGTCGTAAAAGTCTACCGATAATCCCTCGGGAAATTCCTGCCGCGGCGACCGTCGATCCAGGTAATTGAGCATGACCGGCCCCTTAATGCGCACCCTGATGCGGGCCGAGTCGCTATACAAGATTTCCACATCGTAGGCCGTCTCCACATCCGCCCGCAATTGCGGTAAAGGCCGCTCGTCTTGAACGAGATCATTGTCGCAGGCCGCGGAGAACATGGCCAGCAGAGCAAGTAAGATAAGGGTTCTTAGCATAGAATTGAATAACACGTCAAAGCTACGAAAAGGTTTACGAAAAGGCGGCTGGCCTACCATAGCTAGCTGACCGGCCCACCGTCGTGCAAGCACTATGGCGGGCGGGGAGCGCAACGCAGTCTATCGCCAAAAGAAGCCGCGAAAACGGTGTCAGGTATTTAGCGATGAGAGATATATAAGTGTCGTGTTTATAGTCTGACAACGCAAGATTGGTGAATGCTGACTGGCTCTTTTT
>CAYWHT010000248.1:0-6637 GCA_964458135.1 uncultured Saprospiraceae bacterium
AAACCCGGATGTCTTGGCAATTAGAACCGGTGAGGGGGCCGGTTTCCATTTTTTGCAATACGCCTTTCTTGATGGCGTTGGCGTATTTGGCGTCAATGGAGCCCCCAACGATGCACCAGTAAAAGGCGAGGGCGCCTCCCCAGGGTAGGGGTTCGATGTCTTTGTTGCGCACGCTCAGGTCGGAGGGCTCGGGCATGCCTTCCTGGTAAGGCTCGATGCGCAGATGCACCTCGGCGAACTGTCCCGCGCCGCCGCTTTGCTTTTTGTGGCGGTAGGAGGTGTCGGCCGGCTTGGTAATCGTCTCGCGGTAGGCAATGCGCGGTTTTTCGAACTCCATGCTGATGCCGTATAGCAATTCGATGCGGTGTTTAACCAGTTCCAGGTGGAGTTGCCCCTGCGCGTGCACTAGAGTCTGGCTCAGTGCTTTCGACTGCTCCACGATCAAGGTGGGATCTTCTTCCTCGATGGTGTGCAGCGCCTTCATCAGCTTTTCCATTTCCCCTTTGCTCGCCGGCTTTACGGCTTCGCGCACCCTGGGGTTGGGGAACGCCATCGGTTGAATTTTCCGGTTGAGCCCCTTGACGTTGAGGGTATTGTTGCTGTGGCTGTTTTTAAGCTTGACCGTAACGCCGATGTCGCCGGCGGAAAGGCGGTTGACGGGGGTGCGCTGTTTTCCGTTGGCGATGAACAACTGGCTGAATCGTTCGCTCGTCCGGGTGTCCATATTCTCTAGTTCATCGCCGGCTTTGAGTTCGCCCGAATAGACTTTGAAGTAGCTTACATTACCCACCTGCGGTTCCGAGATCGTTTTGTAGATGAAGATGGTGGCCTCATCATTGCTGTTGCAGGGGAGTTTGCGCCCGTCGACGAGGGGCGCCGGCGGCCGGTCGGCCGGAGAAGGGCAGATATCATTGATGAACCCCATGATCCGACCGCTTCCCATATTCTGGGTAGCCGAACAACAAAAAACCGGAAAAATCTCCTGCTGCGCAATGGCGATGCTCAGCCCCTGCGCCAACTCCTCTTCCGTTAAGGAACCGGCTTCGAAGAAATGTTCCATCAATTCTTCGTCGTTTTCGGCCGCAGCTTCTACCAGCGCATTGTGCATTTCCTGCGCCCGCCGAATCTCGGAATCCGGAATCTCCTGCTTTTGGGGCTTGCCACCATCGGGGGGGAAGACGTACATCGTCATGCGCAGCGCATCCACGATGGCGTTGAAGCCGTCACCCGATTTGACGGGATACTGAAACGGCATGACCTTGTGAGCGCCAAAACGGCTGCGGGCCTGTTCCAGCGTAGATTCAAAATCCGCTTTTTCGTGATCGACCTGATTGACGACAAACAGGGCCGGGGTGCTGAACTGGTCAATGTACTCCCAAATGAGTTCCGTTCCCACTTCTACGCCATTGACGCCATTGAGCAACATCACGGCCGTATCCGCTATTTTCAAAGAGGAAACTACTTCGCCGATAAAATCGTCAAAGCCGGGCGTGTCAATGATGTTTATCTTCGAATCTTTCCAATTGACGTGAAGCAGCGAACTAAAAATGGAATTGCCCCGCTCTTGTTCCAATGGCGTGTAATCCGAGGCGGTAGATTGATCCTCTACCGTTCCCCGGCGGTTGATTTCCTTTGCTTCGTAAAGCATCGTTTCTGCAAAAGTGGTTTTTCCCACGCCGGAGTGGCCTAACAGCACTACATTTCTCAGGTTCTTGGTGTCGAAGCCCATATACATCCGTTTTGGTAGGTTAGCAAAAGAAGCGCTTATACTCGACGCGAAATGGATTTAATTCGCTCAAACCGATTTCGACCTCAGTATAATTTGCCCGCTTTGAGGGCAAGGACAATCAAATTATGAATTTATCACTAAAAAGCAAAAGAATTCCCCAAAATGGACTTATTTAGTGGTGCGCCCCAAAATGGCTAAGCGCCCTTTTCTTCGGCTTTGTTTAATTGGTGAAAATTCCGTTTTATGCTTCCCTACTGTTATGTTAACGATCAACTGCTGCCATCCGCGAGGGCTACGTTAGGCGTAAACGACCTGGCGCTATTGCGCGCTTACGGGATCTTTGACTATTTTTTGGTGCGTCAAGGCTGTCCGATGTTTCTGCCGGACTACCTCGACCGGTTTTACGACTCGGCCGAATGTTTACATCTCGATATCGGGCTTGCGAAACAAGCGCTCAGCGACCGCATTCACCGCTTGATCGAGGCCAACGGAGAGCGGGAGGCCGGCATGCGCTTAGTGCTGACGGGCGGATACGCCGAAGACGGTTACACGCCCACCACCCCTAATCTCCTGATCCTGGCTTACCCGCAACCGCGTCCGTCTATCGACAAATACGAAAAAGGCGTTAAGTTGCTCTCTTATGCTTTCCGGCGCGAAGTGCCACAGGCCAAAACCATTAACTACTTAATGGGTATTCAATTGATGCCGGAACTCCGGAAACAAGGTGCACTGGAGCCGCTTTACCACCAGGATGGCGTCGTCTCCGAATCCGTGCGGTCCAATATTTTCATCCTGAACGCGGAGGGGCGTCTGGTCACTCCCGATGCCGGCATTCTGTACGGTATTACCCGGCGGCGGGTGCTCGAGCTTGCCCGTGGTGAAGTAGCCATCGAAGAACGCAACCTTTCCCTGGCGGAAGTCAAATCCGCCCGCGAAGCCTTTCTCACGGGCTCCACCAAACGCATCATGCCGGTCGTGCAGATCGATGAATCCGTTCTGGGCAGTGGACGCCCCGGCCCCTTCACCCAATATATGATGGAGCGCTTCGAACAGCACTCGCAAGCCTACGCCCGCCAGGCGATCAGTGCGTTGCCCTAAAGCCGCATCACCCGATGATACACCTTAATCGTATGCAACCTAAATTCGATAGCCTGCATCATAGTCTGCCAGGTCAGCATTCACCAAGTTTGAGTTGGCAGGCTATAAACCCCGAAGGCCGTAACCATTAAAACCATTCCACCATGGCCGTAAACTGTCCTTATTGCCGGGAATTACAAATGGCCGCACGTAACCAGAATTACTGCTCAAAGGAAGGGGATAATATGGAAGCGGTGGCCAGCAATACCTTCTACGTGCGCACCCGCCACCTGCGTTCCGGCCGCCATATTTCCCGCTTGACGCTGCGGGCGGCTTTCAACGGTTATCAGTACCACCGGGTGGAACGCCAGGATCACGTGGTGCATCCCGGCAACTATTTGGTGGTCAATCAGGGGCAGACGTATTGTAGTGAAATTGAGGCCGACCATCCGCTCGAGGCCCTGGTAGTGGCTTTCCGCCCGGGCGTATTGGCGGAAGTCTATGCGGGGCTGCGCCATTCAACGGATTACCTGCTGGACAATCCCTACGAAGAGGCGGGCGCTTCGGTCACTTTTTTTGAGCACGCTTACCCCGGAAGCAAAGGGGTGCGCCGGGTCATCGAGGATTTACGGCGGGTCATGCTGTCCGGTGGCGAAGAAGCCTGGTATTTTGAAGAACGCTACTACGAATTACTCCACCTCATGCTGCTCAACCACGAGGCTTCCCTGCGACGGGTCGACCAACTGCCGCCCCGTAAACCGTCCACCCGCATGGAGTTGTTCCGCCGGCTCGGGCTAGCCCGGGATTTTATGGAAGCCCACCTGGGAGAATCGCTGGATCTGGCTACCGTCAGCCGGGAAGCCGCCCTCTCCCCCTACCATTTTCTGAGGGTCTTCAAAAGCGCCTTTGGCCTGACGCCCCACCAGTTTGTTAGCCGGGAAAGATTACGGTACGCCGGTTACTTGTTACGAAATACCGATCGAGCGGTCAAACAAGTTTGCGCCGCTTCGGGCTTCGAAAACCTCAGCGCGTTCACCCGCCGCTTTCGCCAGCATTATGGTTTGAGCCCTTCGGCTTTTCGCAAAGGCTTGAAGCTGTAAAGTTCGCAACTTTGGCATATCGGAGCCGTTCGATTAAGCCTTATTTTAAATCTATCGATAAGAAGCACCTGCTACGCATGAAAAAGATCCCTAACCTAATCCTAATGCTTTTTTGCGGCCTCCAGTTGGTTGCTCAATCTCCCGAAGCGCTCAAGGCCGAACTGGAGGCGGTGCAAAACCGCCTCCGCGGCCTGCGGCACGAATTCAACAGCCTGGAAAAGGCCATTGATGACATCCTCTGGCACCAAAAACTGGGGGAAGTCGCTCATATCGACAAAGTACAACTTACCGGTCCGCCCATCGGGGCCGAAAAGGCCGAGGGATACGGAGGCGCCGGCAATCCGGTCTATTTCACCAACCCCCTGCGATTTAAAACCTACATTTTCATTCCGCGATCGGTCAATCCCGACCAACGTTATCCCTTGTTGGTGTTTCCGCACGGAGGCGTACACAGTGATTTCAATACGGGCTATTTCCACATTGTCAAGGAGCTGATGGCGCAGGGCTATATCGTTGTGGCGCCGGAGTACCGCGGGAGTACCGGTTATGGGCGGCGATTCTACCAAACCATCGACTACGGTGGCAAGGAGATCCAGGATGTCAAGGCCAGCAGGGACTATATGCTGGAAAACTACTCCGGTTTGATTGATGCCGACCGGATTGGCATTTTGGGCTGGAGCCACGGCGGCCTGATTACCCTGATGAATCTCTTTGAGCACCCCGACGCTTACGAAGTGGGCTACGCCGGAGTGCCCGTCAGCGATCTCATCGCCCGCATGGGCTACAAGACGCAGGGCTACCGCGAGTTATACTCGGTGGATTACCATATCGGCAAGACGGCCCACGAAGATCCCGAGGAATACCAACGCCGGTCGCCCGCCTGGCAGGCCCATAAATTGGAGACGCCGCTGTTGATTCACACCAATACCAATGATTCCGACGTCAATGTGCTGGAGGTCGAGCATCTCATCAAAGCGCTGAAGGCGGCCGATAAGGCATTCGAATACGAAATCTACGAAGATAAACCCGGCGGACACCGATTTGACCGTATGGACACCATGTTCGCCAAAAAAGTACGACTAAAAGTGTATCGGTTCTTGGCGGGCTACCTCAACCCGCCAACACCTTTTACGAACCTAAAAGCGTTGCAGCGAGCCAGCTACGGGTTTTAGCATTGGGTGGCGTTTGTCAAAACAAAACGAAAAATGGAAAGCAAAGTCATACCGCTACGGTGGCTGCTCGCCTGCACGCTCCTCCATCTTTGGGGGGCCTTCGCCGGGGCAGGAAAAGTTAGAAACTTACCCCGGATGATGCATGAATTGATCTATTACGCGGCGCAACTGCCCACCATTCCTGGCCGTCCTCGTCATGCGCTGCTCAACGTATCCAGGGATACGCCTGCGCGGCTCATTCCTGCGAGCGACCAAGCCTGGCAACCATTTGCGCCGCTCCCTACGAAAAACTCCTGCATCATCCGGGTTACCTCATCCGATCCGGCGGATTATAGGATGGAGAGAACCGATGCACGATAATTGCAAGACGGCAATCCCAATGAATCCCTAAATACTACTTCATGTCTTCAATAAAAGTCATACAGGTGGGCATCGGACCACTGGGACAAAAGACCGCCCGGTTTATCGCCGAAAGGGATGGTGTTGAGACCATCGCAGCGGTAGATAAAAACCCCGAATTAATCGGAAAAGATCTGGGAGAAGTCATTGGCGGGCCGGCTTCCGGGATCCTGATTCACGGCAGCCTGGGCGATGCGATGCGTGGAGGTTTGCAGCCCGATGCGGCCATTTTGACCACCGTTTCCGACATGCTGCGCATTACGCCCCAAGTCGAGGAACTTATTGCTTTTGGTTTGCCCGTCGTCTCCACCTGTGAGGAGTTGAGCTTTCCCTGGGAAAGTGCTCCCCGGTACGCGGAAAAGATCGATGCAGTGGCGCGGGCCGCAGGAGTGGCGGTATTGGGCACGGGAGTCAATCCCGGTTTTCTCATGGATGCCTTGCCGGCCGGTCTGACGGCGGTATGCCAACGCGTCGACCGGGTAGAAGTGCAGCGTTATCAGGATGCCCGCCACCGGCGACTCCCCTTCCAGCGTAAAATCGGCGCCGGCCTGAATTTGCAGGCCTTCCAGGCCAAAAAAGAGGAAGGCGCCCTGCGCCACGTAGGGCTCACCGAGTCTATGCAGTTTATCGCTCGCCAATTGGAATGGAAATTAGATCGCACCGAAGATATTATCGAACCGGTCATCGCCGAAGCCGATCTGGATTTCGGCAAGCTGAAAGTGAAAAAAGGAGACGCCCGGGGGGTTTGCCAAACCGGCAACGGGTATGTCAAAGATGAAATCAAAATCCAACTCCTCTTCAAAGCGGCCGTCGGAGAACCCGAATCCTACGACCGCATCCGAATTGAAGGAAGCCCTTCTATCGAATCCTGCATACAAGGAGGCGTCAACGGAGACATCGCCACTTGCGCCATCACGATCAATGCGGTGCGGCGCGTAATGCAGGCCGGATCGGGGCTCAAAACGATGGCGGAGGTGCCGATGCCTACTTATTTTGGGTGAATAGGGAGAGGAGGGAATTTGGGATTTTGCCCGTCCTCCTTCGTCGGCCGGGTAAAATTCTTGGATTTGCTGCTCATGCGCGAGGTGTTGCAGTCTGCCAAGTTAGCATTGAACCCATTGCGGGTTTGGTCTTTGAGTCGAAAATTAGCCATTTTTTGA
>CAYWHT010000249.1:0-1638 GCA_964458135.1 uncultured Saprospiraceae bacterium
TCCTTTCAAGTTTCTTTACGGCGCAGGCCGCCTGTTGCCCGCTTTCGAAAAGAACATTGCGGGGCTGCAGGAAGGCGAATCTTTTGAGTTTACCATTCCCCCCGAGGAAGCCTACGGCCCCGTAGAGGATGGCAACATTATCGATCTACCGCGTAACGCCTTCCGCAACGAAGGAGGCGAAGAACCGCCCGGCCTGGTCATTGAGGGTAATTTCATCGAAGTGACTGACGATCAGGGCAACGTGCATAACGGCCAAATTCTCTCCTTCGATGACCAGCAAGTGCGCGTGGATTTCAACCACGCCATGGCCGGTAAATCGCTGCACTTCCGCGGCGTGGTGCTCAACGTGCGCAAAGCCCGCACCGATGAGCTGATCCGCAAGCAATACATCGAAGAAGATGGCGCCCATAATCCGGGAGAAGGAGAATAATTCAGAGGCGAATCTTGTTCGCTCAGCATCTAGCATCTGACGGGCAAGCCCGTCATAGCACCTGTGGGGCGCAATCAACGGCGCCCCGCAGCATCTACTAAGGGTAGGTTCCCAACATTCCGGACCTGCCGACCAACAAGCTTAACCGCAATGAATACCGCTATCGACATCGACGTTCGCAATAAAACGGCGCAACTGTTGCAAGGCCTCTGCGAGGGGCTATACGAACGCGAAGAGGCGATCAAACTCTCTTTACTCAGCACCGTAGCCGGGGAGAGCATCTTCCTGCTCGGCCCGCCCGGCGTGGGCAAAAGCCTCATTGCCCGCCGGCTAAAATACGCTTTCAAAGACGGTACTTCCTTCGAATACCTGATGAGTAAATTCAGCACCCCCGACGAAATCTTCGGCCCCGTGTCGATTCGCAAGCTCAAAGACGAAGACCGCTACGAGCGGCTGACCGACAACTACCTGCCGGGCGCCAACATTGTTTTCCTCGACGAGATATGGAAAGCGGGGCCCGCCATCCAAAACGCCCTGCTCACCATCCTCAACGAAAAGGTCTACCGCAATGGCGAGCGCGACATCCCGGTCAATATCCGGGGCATCATCACCGCTTCTAACGAACTACCGCCCCGCAACCAAAGCCTCGCGCCCATCTGGGACCGCTTCCTCCTGCGCCTCGAAATCGGCAACATCCGCCAGTTTAAGAACTTCCTCAACATGATTGTCGACACCGAGGATGTCTACCACGATAAGGTAACCGACGAAGCCAAGATTACCGTAGAGGAGCTCGACGGCTGGTCGGAACGCATCGACGCCGTAGAGGCGCCGCCCGAAGTGCTCAACACCATCCAGGTGCTCAAAGTCAAACTCGACGAATACAACAGCCGGCCCAATAATACCGGCGACGAAATCCACGTCTTTGATCGCCGTTGGAAAAAGATCATCCGCCTGCTGCGCACTTCGGCCTTTCTTAACGGTCGTTCCAAGATCGACCTCATGGACTGCTTCCTCATGGTGCATGCCTTATGGAGCAAGCCGGAGCAAAAGGAAACCCTGCAGGAGATGGTCAACGAAGCCATCCGCCGCCACGGCTACACCATGGCCGTCAACCTGCAGATGATCAAACGGGAGGTGGCCGACTTCGAGCAGGATGTCGACCGGGAGATCAAGGTGCGCTACACCACCGCCGAAGAGCACCCCATGCC
>CAYWHT010000249.1:1648-6635 GCA_964458135.1 uncultured Saprospiraceae bacterium
AGTGTTGTGCGCATCGTGGGATTTAATAACGAACCCATGCCGGTGCAGGAAGAATATTACGAGCTGGAAAAAGAGGAGCAGCGCTTCGAAGGCTATCTGCTGCCCATCAAACAATTTCAGCGGCTGACTATCGAAGAACCCAAAGTCACCAATTTCTACGACCACGACCTCAACCTCGTAAACCGCCTCAAAGCCCAGCGCGGCCGGGCGGAAAACACCATCGAGTTATTTCACAATTCGGAAAAATACACCTTTCCGCTGCGCACCCGCCAGATCGAGCGCACCGAAGTCATCTACAAGAAGCCGCACCCCATCGTGGAAGAACACTGGGAAGAACGCTTCCAAAAACTCAACGACTACATCAACCGCCAAGAAACCAAGATACGTGATAACGCCCCCGACGAGCTGAACCACTTGCAGGAAAACCACTTTGTCGAGGCGCGCTACGCGGAAATCGTCACCGCTAACCTCCGGGAAGTGGCCGAAGCGCTCCGCAATTTGCGGCTGCGGCTGGAAAAGGTGCAGTACGCCTATGCCAGTTTGGAGGGGTAGGGCGCAAACATGTGCTGCGAAGCCTTACCCACTACCTACTACCAACTACCATAATTGAATGCAGGAATCTTTTGATAACGAATTGCAACAGGAATACGAGCGTTTCATCGAATTCGGCGATCTGCTCGACCGCAAGATGCGAAAGTACCTGGTGCAATACCTCCGCGACAAACTGGAGCCCGGCAGCTTTGACGTGCCCGAGCTCAACGATCAATACTTTATTTACTTCCAACGCTCGCTCGACGATATTTTCAACATCGAGCAGCTCATTCCCTTATTGAAGGAAAACCCGCGCATCACGCGGCGGGTAGTACTGGACACGCTGCAGTGGCTGCGCAAGACCTACCGGCAGGTAAGCACCCAGAATCCCTTCCAGGACGAGCTGCAACGCCTGGAAGGCTGGGCCGTCACCCCGCTGCACGTCTTCCTGAAGCGCTGGCCCTTTATCATCCAGTTTTTGGGTGCGACTTACACCCGCGAGGAGCTGGATATCCGTTTTTATCAGGATCGCTTTACAAGGCTCATTCAAGACCGGGAGTTAACAGATATCCCCGCCGGGGATCGCAAGAAATTGGAGCTTATCCTTACCGACCTGCTCGCGCAGTGGGACGCTCTGCTGCAGAGCAAGATCCTCGACTACCAACTGCGCAAGCTGGAGGAGGAGCGGGAACAGTACACCGATTTTCTGGAGGCTAAAGTGCAGGAATACAACCAACTCAAGAGTTTGGTGTCGCCCTTTTCGGAATACTTGGGCTGGGATATGTCGCGTCAGTTGTGGGAAGAGACTTCTTTTGACATTATCGATCAGTACGACGAGTTGCTGAAGAACGAAGATTCCATTCGCGAGTTGGCCGATTTGTTGGGACGCATGCGCGAATCGGAAGTAGAAATGGAGGAGGAAACTTACGAAAAGACCATCATCCGCCAGGAATGGGTGGTGGATGAGCATTCGCGCTCCGAGATCGCGGGCGTACACGAGAGCGACGACCTCAATCAGCTCCTCAGCTCGGAGGCCAGCCTACTGGGCGACGAGCTCACCGAACTGCTCTTCCTCAAAAAATACGCCGACCGCAGCCTCATCACCTTTCGCTACGAAGACCGCCGCCTGCTGCGCAGCGAAGATCAAACCACCGAAATATACCAGCGCACCCGTCAGAAGGAAAAGGGGCCATTTATCGTGTGCGTTGACACCAGCGAGTCTATGACGGGGAGGCCCGAACAGATCGCCAAAGTGTTGTGCATGGGCGTGCTCAAAATGGCCATTCGCGAAAACCGGCGCGCATATCTCATCAACTTCAGCCTGGGCATCAAGACGCTCGACCTGTACGAAGTGACCGACTCCATCGACGAGCTGGCCAAGTTCCTGCGCATGTCGTTTTACGGCGGCACCGACGTTACGCCCGCGCTACACGAAACGATCCGCCAGTTGCAAACCCACGATTACCAGGATGCCGACGTGCTGGTGGTCTCCGACTTCATCATGCCCAAAATTAACCGCGACGTGCTGCGCGACCTACGCTACTTCCAGCAAAACAAGGGCACCCAGTTCCACAGCCTCACCCTCAGCGACGATCCCAATACCCAGGTGCTGGAGACTTTCGATACGAATTGGGTGTACGATCCGGATAAGAAGGGGGTGATCAGGGAGTTGACGCAGGGGTTGGAGACCATACGGCAGCGGTACTAGCACTAAATATCTGACTGTTACTAATCCTAATCACTCCTTCTAATGGTCCACCAGCAACATTTGAGGTATTAAACCCGCGTTGCCCGTCGATTTTTAGGATTCATATTATAACTTGCAATAAGATGAACGATGTTGGTCGAAAATGGACGATTTTTGGGGTTGACAAATCTTCGGGCTGGGGGTACTTTTGTAATAAGTCGACTTCTACGAATACAGTCGATTTTATCGTTCTTCTAATTCGTATGACCCTTGAGAGCCGGCCACTGCAAGCGCAGTGGTCGCCTTTTAGTGGAACTGATGGTCTAACGACTCCAGGATCATATCCCAAAGCATTTCGTAAGGAATAATTTCCACCTCACTACTTTGGTTGGCCACGTTGAGCGGCACTTCTCTGAGCCGCTTGCGGTAGCGTTGGGCTTTGCGTACTACCGCGGCCTTGTGGAAGGCGTTTTTGGGTAGTTCGAGCAGCATTTTGATAAAACAATTGCTGCGAAAGGTACTATCGTCCTTGCGCAAGTAACGTTCGTTGTAGGTTTTGAGCGGTTCGATGCGGTCCACGATTTCGGGGTGGCGCCCTTCCTGCAATAGTAAAAGTACTTGCAAAATGAGAATTGAAATATTGTGCCCACGTTTGTCCTTTGTATAAATAGGAACCTCATTGAGGAATTTACTAGTGCGAAATTTACGGTAAGGTTTGTAAGAACTTGGCTTTACCTTTCCAATGGAGATGAGGTAGTACAGAAAAGCCTCGTAAATACGCCAAGTCTCATAATGCGATTCATACTGAAGATCAAAGTTTGGATGTTCTGCAGCTTGGTGATAAATGTGGTAAGCTTTTTGGAATTGGCCAGAATGGAAAGCTAGGATTAGATAATACTGTAACGTGATATACCAATTAGTAGACCCTTGGGGTGTTATCTCTAAGATTTTATTCGCTGTTTTTTCACCATCATCAAAATTTTGCAACTGAATATGACTTGCGAGCATTTTGTACAGGAAAGCTGATTTTCCTCCGGAGGTACTTGTTTGAGGATTTTGTTTTTCCATTAGGTTGAGAGCTTCCTTACAAGCTATTAACGTCATCGAGTAATCGTTGGCAATTTCGTGTCTTAACACAAATACCATGTACGAAAAAAGATACAGACGATAAGATTTACGAGTTTGGATCAACTCCTGAAGTTCTTCAGCGTAACGTGCTGCTTCTTCCAGTATGTTAGTTTTTGTAGAACGGGATTGGGTGAAATTAGCGGCAATGCGCGTATAATACTCTTCTGCTAGCATTTCAGCGTGTAGGAGTTTTTCATATTTGTGGACATATTTATTGTAGATCTCAAACTTTCGGGGTTTACCATCGATGGTGCCGTAGTGGGTACGCAAGAAACGGGTGGCTTCTAGAGAGATTTCTGTTAGCTCAAACGCTCTAGCCTTTTTAAATACTTTTTCCATTATGGGAACAGCCAATCTTCTTTGTCCACGGCCGATCAGGATTTTGGCAGCAGTTAAATCCTTATAACAAGCATAAGCTGCCCTTTGAGTATCCGTATACTGGGGTTCGTTGATATCGATTAAAAAAAGAAGGTCAGTCAGGCGGTTCTGAAGTTTACGTTTGAGGCGGCCAAAGTAAGCCTTTTGGTGTTTGGTATCTCCAAAAAAATATTGGGCGGTCTCTTCTTCTTCTTGAAATCTTCCACTGGCCAAGCCTTCGTATAACTCCCATATTTGGGAGGGCCTATGGCTTTTTCCATTGGTGTTGGGTAAATCCAATTGCTTGAGCTTGTTTTTGGATACCAGGTCAACCAATCCTTTCAGTTCTTCCATGTTAAATCCTGCTTTTTACAGAAGAAACGAGTCGCCGAAAAGCGAGTTAGCAAAATAGTTTAAAAGTCAAAAGTAACTGGGAGTTAATACTTTGTATTCTAAAGGTAGGTAAAAAAATGGAATTTTTGCCCTGTCGCTTTTCTGTAAAAAAGTTATAGTGGAAGTTCACGCGCAGCTATAGTTTTAAACTAAAATTCAAAAAAAGTTTAAAACTATGATTACTGCAATTATTTCCATCCTCTTTTCGCTTGGTATCGATTTTAATACGCTGACTTCTTCACCGGCAACGCCTATGGCCGCCCCGGCACAATCCGAGCGGGTGCAAAGCACGACATCCACTCAACAAACGGATTATGATATAGGAGGACGTAACTCCCAAAATGTGGTTAATGGGGATCTCGAGGTGCTTTAAATTTTTCCTACACCTTGCTTTAACTTATCGGGCCCTCATTCACCCTAACAAAATTGAAGTTGTTTATGGCTAAGACACATTGATAAGTTTATTTTTTTGATTTTCAATGCCTTGAAAAGTATAGAGGGGTTTAAGGGCACTAATCTGCCATGTTTTATCGGTAGATAGATGCTCTTTTTTTGTGTCTACCTCCGCGCTATATTTGTTTCTAGTTATGTTTATGGTTAGAACGCTGTAGAACGTTAAGCGCTGATGGGCATCAAGTATGCATACCGGGCAAAATGCTTGGTGCCCAATTTTTTTCATTTAAGAACCGTTCCCTGTTTTTGTTTCTCACTTCCGGTCTCCTCCGAGAAAAATTGAGCTTCCCAAGCGCTTACCGGAAAAAGAGACACTAAAGATCGATCCAGTCTACTGGGTCGGTCTTTTTTGTTTTGTGGGGATAGGTCGAAGCGTAAACCAAGGATTAGATGTACTAACGATTGGCCCGGTAATGGTAGGTCGTCTTTCTGAAGCTA
>CAYWHT010000250.1:0-6616 GCA_964458135.1 uncultured Saprospiraceae bacterium
CCGAAAAAATAGCGGCGTCATATTTTCACAAATCCTGAGTTGTCAGACTATAATCACTTCCGGGCCATGGCCTCGGTTGGCCGGGCTCCGGAGATCGGGAAAATTTGCGTTTCGGTTGGCGGCGTCCGCTCAGACCCGCACCAATAAGTTGGGATCTACTTGCATGCGCAGGGAGTAACCCAGGTTTTCCAGTTCGATAACGAAATTTTTGGGGTTATCCGTACTCAGCAACAGTCCCTGAAGCCCGGTGAGCTGGCCGCCGATGATTTGCACTTCGTCACCGGCCTGTAATCCCTGGTTTTCCTGTACTTCCACTTCGAGCCCTTCCCCGACGACGCGGCGCATGACCTCCATTTCCATTTCCGGGATGGCGATGAGCTCGCGCCCGCCGGGGCGTACGAAATCCACGACATCATCGGTGCGCAATACCGGCACCTTTTCTTTGGTCACGATGCGGGTAAAGACGTAACAGCTGATCAGAGGCAGTTCTACGTGCTTAACCTTACGCGTATAGCGGCGTGTGAAGTGCTGGAGCGGGAGGTAGGCTTCGATGCCTTTTTCCGCCAGTCGGTCGCGCACCAGTTTCTCCCGTTTAAAGCGGGTGTAGACGGCAAACCAACGAGGATCGGAATCGTGTAACTGATGCTTGCTGGCTCTTCTAGTTTTTTTGGCTTGAATTAGAGTATTCATGGGGGTTGCATTTTAATGGTTTTGTATTTTATTATTCGCGGTCTACAGTCTCCAGTAGGTCAAGTTTTCGTATTCCTGTTTGGGATACACGCCCTTGAGATCCATCAGGATCGGGCTGCCGTTCATCATTCCCCGGTAATAGTCGATGGGCTGATTGCGGTAGTCTTCGTGGGCCACGGCGATGATGACGGCATCGTAATTGTCTGACGGTTGATCGACCAGAGTAAGGTTATATTCTTTGGCGACCTCGTTGGCCGAAGCGTGGGGGTCGGTCAGGTGTACATTGACGGAGAAGGTCATCAGCTCGCGGGCTAGATCGGCTACTTTGGAGTTGCGGATGTCAGCCACGTTTTCCTTAAAGGTGACGCCCATGATCAGCACCTTGGTTTGGCTCGGGTTTTTACCCCGCTGGATGAGCATTTGCACCAGGCGCTTGGCCACGTGGGCGGGCATCTCGTCGTTGATGCGCCGGCCGCTGGTGATCACCTGGGGGTTGAGCCCCAGCTCTTTGGCCTTGTGCAGCAGGTAGTAGGGGTCGACGCCGATACAATGACCGCCGACGAGGCCGGGCGTAAAGCGCAGGAAGTTCCACTTGGTGCCCGCGGCTTCGAGTACTTCGGTGGTGTCGATATCCATGCGGTCGAAGATGATCGATAATTCGTTCATCAGCGAGATGTTGAGGTCGCGCTGCGTATTTTCAATCACCTTGGCCGCTTCGGCTACCTTGATGCCTGCCGCCTTGTAGATGCCGGCCGTAATCACTGATTCGTACACCTGGGCGATTTGTTCGAGCGATTCCTCGTCGCAACCCGACACCACCTTGAGGATCTTGTCGACCGTGTGTTCTTTATCTCCGGGATTGATCCGCTCGGGCGAGTAGCCCACCTTGAAGTCGCGGCGAAACTTCAGCCCAGAATGTTTTTCCAGCAATGGCACGCAGTCTTCCTCGGTGCAACCGGGGTAAACCGTTGATTCGAAGACGACGATGTCGCCTTTCTTCAACACCTTACCCACCGTTTCCGAAGCGCCGAGCAGCGGCCGTAGGTTGGGCGTCTTGTGCTCATCGATGGGGGTGGGGACGGCGACGATATGGAAGTGGGCGTTTTTCAGATCTTCGGCATTGGCCGTAAAGCAGATATCCTTATCGGCGAAAGCCGAAGCCTCCAGTTCGCAGGAAGGATCGATGCCTTGCTTCATCAGGTCTACCCGTTCGGCATTGATGTCAAAACCAATCACCCGGAATTGCTTGGCCAATTCCAGCGCCAGCGGCAATCCGACGTATCCCAGTCCGACGACCGATATGGCTTTGTCTTTACTTTGTATTTGTTCAAACATTTTTTGGGTATTGTATTTTTAATGAATGGTGAATGGCGCCTACCGGTAGGCGCCATTCACCATTCACTACTTACCACTCTCATAAATCCTTTCAATAATTTCCACCACCTTCATCCCCTCCAGTGCGTTGGTCGTCGCTTCTTTGCGTCCTTTGAGCACGTCTACGACGTTTTGGATGACGAAGTGGTGGTTGGCCGCGCTGCCCGTGTACCCTTGGTATACGTTGGGGGGGCTTGCGGGTTCCAGTTTTGGCGTATTGTAATCCTGGATGTGGCAATATTCCACTTTATTCATGTACTGCCCCCCGATTTTTACGGCGCCGCGGCTACCCAGCACGGTAATGGTGCTTTCGAAGTTGCGGTCCCAGAGGGCGGTGGAGAAGACCAGGCTGCCCATGCCGCCGTTGACGAATCGGAACTGCACGTTGCCGCTATCCTCGAAATCGGTGGAGTGCCGGTGCCGGAAATCCGCAAAATCGGCATGGATGTCGCGGATATCCCCGAAGATCCAGTACAGGATATCGATGAAGTGGGCAAACTGTGTGAAGAGCGTGCCCCCGTCCAGCTCCCGCCGGCCGCGCCAGGGGTGCGCTTGCCCGCCGGGCCGGTAGTAGCGGTCGTCGCGGTTCCAAAAGCAGTTGGTCTGCACCATGTGGATCTCGCCGATTCGCCCGCTGCTCACTACCTCCTTTAGCCAGCGCACCTGCGGCGAATAGCGGTTTTGCATGACGCAGAACACCTGCCGCGATACGTTGAGCGCCTTGAAGATGACCCGCTCGCATTCGCTTTTGCGCAGCGCCATGGGCTTTTCCACTACTACGTGGCGGCGTGCTTCCAGCGCCCGTACGCACTGTTCGGCGTGCAGGCCGTTGGGCGTACAGATGCAGACGACATCGCACTTGGGCCCTTCCCGCAGCAATTGCTCCAGGGAGGAAAAAAACGGTACGTCAAAATGATCCACCGCCAAAGCTTCCTTTGGCAGGATATCGCAGAGCCCCGTCAGGACGCATTCCGGATGCTGATCGATGATGGCGGCGTGGCGTTTGCCGATATGGCCGCAGCCCGCCACCGCAAAGCGGATCGCGTTGGGGCTATTCAAATTTCAACCATTTCCCGGTTTTGGAGGCGGTAGTGTTCCCCGCTTTCGGGGCATACCGCCATGCCGTTATCGTCGGGATCGAGCCGGCGGCCGTAGCGGCTCATCCAACCCATTTGCCGCGCCGGGTTACCCGCCACCAGCGCGTAATCGGGCACGTCTTTGGTTACTACCGCCCCGGCGCCGATGAAGGCGTAGCGCCCCAGCGTCAGCCCACACAATACGGTGGCATTGGCGCCGATGGTGGCGCCGCGCCGCACCCGTGTGGAGCGGTATTCTTCGCGGCGGTTGACCGCGGCCCGCGGGTTGTGCACATTGGTGAACACCATGGAGGGGCCCAAAAACACATCATCCTCGCAAGTCACTCCCTCGTATACCGAGACGTTATTCTGCACTTTGACGTTATGGCCCAGTTCCACATCCGTGCCTACAAACACATTCTGCCCCAGCGAGCAGCCTTCCCCCAATTTAGCGCCCGGCATGAGGTGGCAGAAGTGCCAGATTTTGCTGCCGGCGCCGATGGTGACGCCGGCGTCGATGACGGCGGTGGGGTGGGCATAGTAGTTGAGTCGTTGATTGGTTGATTCGTTTATTTGTTGCCCTCCGGCGCCGCCCGGTGACGCAACTACGGAGGAAGGACGGTCATCACCATAAGGGACTTCCGATTCCCGCACCCTCCTTATTTGGCTGTTGCGGAGGGCGTTGATCTTATTGGCAATTTCTTCAATGAGCTTGCGGCACTCCGCCAATTGTTCCGAATCGATCCATTTCAGGCGGTTGGCTAGTTTGAGTTGACTCAACACCTCCACCAAACTACTGTAAGCCTGATTGGAAAAGTTGGCCTGGTCCCGGTAAGAAGCCCGGGCGCTTCCCTCGGCCAGGTTGGAACCCACCGATACGGAGGCTCTGCGAATCTGGCTCATCATACCGAAACGCTCATCCGCGGGAAAGGACGCACTCACCAAATAAACTTTCTCGGCCAACTCCATGGAGCGGTTCCACACTTCTAGTTCCTCAAAAGCAAATCTGTAGCCCATTGACAAAGCCTTTTATTATATTTCAATTCGCTTATTTTCAAATAATCCGATCCACCTGCCCCGTCAATCCTCATTCTTGCCTTCTATTTTCTCGAATGCGTGAATCAAAGCAACGATTCAACAAATCAATGATTCAACCAAAATATCCCTTCACTCCATTAACCACATACTCCAGCGCCTCCTCATCCAACTCCGTGTGCATCGGCAGCGAGATCACGCGGCGGCAGAGGTCTTCCGCTACGGGCAGCGCTACGCCGGGGTTGGCCATAGCGTTCCGGTAGGCCTCCTGTTGGTGGAGGGGCACCGGGTAGTAGATCACGCTCGGAATGCCTTGCTCGCGCAGGTGCTGTTGCAGCGCGTCGCGGTCGCCTTCGCGCAGGGTGAGGGTATACTGGTGAAAGACGTGGGTCGATTTCGGGTGGCGTACGGGGGTTTTCAGTTGCGGCATATCGGCGAAGGCCCGGTCGTAGTAGTCGGCAGCGCGCCGGCGTGCGGTGGCGTAATCGTCGAGGCGCCGCAGCTTGATATTCAGGATGGCGGCCTGTATGCTGTCGAGCCGGGAATTGACTCCGACGCGGTCGTGGTAGTAGCGGCGATTTTGGCCGTGGTTGGCGATCATGCGCAATTGTTCGGCCAATGCTTCGTCGTTGGTGTAGATAGCGCCGCCGTCGCCGTAGGCGCCCAGGTTTTTAGAGGGGTAGAAGGAGGTGCAGCCGATGTGGCCGATGGCGCCCGTCTTTTGGGTGCGGCCGTCGCTAAAGGTATAATCGGCGCCGATGGCCTGGGCGTTATCTTCGATGACGTAAAGGCCGTGGCGTTGGGCGACCTCCATGACGGCTTCCATATCGCAGCTCTGGCCGAAGAGGTTGACCGGCACGACGGCTTTGGTGCGGGGGGTGACGGCCGCTTCGATCTGTTCGGCGGTAATATTAAAGGTGTCGGGGTCGACGTCGACCATGACAGGTTGGAGGTGGAGCAAGGCGATCACTTCCGCGGTGGAGACGTAGGTGAAAGCCGGAACGATTACCTCGTCGCCGGGTTTCAGGCCGATCGCCATCATGGCGATTTGCAGGGCGTCGGTGCCGTTGGCCACCGGAATGACCGAGCGCACGTCGAGGTATTCCTCCATGGCGCGCTGAAATTCCTTAACTGCCGGACCGTTGATGTAGGCCGTAGAACGCAGCACTTCCAACACCGCTGCGTCGATTTCATCCTGCAGGTGGAGGTACTGGTTTTTGAGGTCTACCATCTGTATATTGGGCGCTTTCGTCGTCATAAGTTCTTGTTAGGTTGATGATTATGTCAATGCCCGGCAAAAGTACCAAAGGCTGCGGGTACGGCCAAAATCCGCTGTAAGGAGGAGGTCAAATGTTGGGTGACGCCGCAAGCGTGCGGGAGCCGGGGGGTGCGGTGCGGGGGGTGAAAACAGCGAGCCGGCGTTTTGTACATGAGCAACATAGGCTCCGGGTATTTTAGCATAATCATCAAACAATCAGTCGCGCTGCCACAAGAGCAGCGGTTCAGGATCGAATTGGGAGCTATCCATCACCGCAAATTCCTGGCAACTGTAGATCAGGTAGCGGATGCGGCGATTGACCAGGCGCTCGGCCTTGTCGATCAGTTCCACCAGGTAGGCCTTGTCCACTTCCCCGACAAAAATCAAGTCGATGATTTGGCTGTCGATGCCGCGCGAGAAGTCCCCGACGAGGAAGACCTTCTCCACTTGTCCCAGCCGCTCCACCACGTTTTCCATGATCCGGTCCAGGCCGATGTATTTGCGGATGATGCTGTGGACTTCGCCGAATAGCGGGTGCCCCACATTGGCTTTGAAGATCTTTTTGTTGCCGTCCATATGCGACTCCAGCATACCCGCCTTTTCCAAACGGTTGAGTTCCACCCGGATCGCATTGGTCGATTCGCCAAATTCGCTCTCCAGGCTTCGCAGGTAAGCCGTGGTGTTGCTGTTCAAAAAGAACTTGAGCAACAGCTTGATCCTCGTCTTCGATGAAATTAGTGCATCAATCATAATCGAGTAACAAAACTACTCATTTTGAGCGTAAATATAACACGGGATTTCGATCTTTTTGTTAAGCAATCATGAAGTTTATCGCAGCAGGGGAATGGTAGATGAAACATTGCACCAAAAAATGGTGCAGACTAAGTATTGGTAGGCATGTAGATAATTGAAAAAACGGTCCCGGCTCTTGGATGTTGCACTAAAGGCGGGAAAATTGGAAAATTTTGCATTTTCCTTTTTCCGGCCAAAAAGATGTAACCTTTTAACCGGAACCGACGTATCAATGAAAAAGCAAATACATGGCCGCTATCCCGGAACCCCCCTAACAAGCTATTAACCGGGAGTTAACAGGCTGTTTTTTTTTCGTTCATTTTCCTTCCCAAAACCGAGTACACTGTGTAATAAGTAATTTTGCGCTTTGGCAGTGTCTTTTGGCGAAAGG
>CAYWHT010000251.1:0-682 GCA_964458135.1 uncultured Saprospiraceae bacterium
CGAAGCTAAAAAGAGCAAGTCAGCAATCACAAATTTTGGGTTGGCGGACTATAATCAAAACCCAAGTCGTAACGGTTGCACCGCCGCCGGCTTTCACCACCGACACCAATTTTTTCAAACCTTCCACCTCAATACGCTTGCCACCTCGCGCAGGCCGGATTACCGCGTCAGCAATAGCTTCCCGCTGAATACGCCACCCATTGTTCGAATGCTGTAAACGTATTGCCCAGGGGGCAATTGAGGTAGCCTTGCAGCAACCGTTTGTTGGTGGTCGCCCCGGTATTGGCGGCCCTCAAACAGGACAGCAACTTGTTGACCCATTGTATTGTAGATACCGATGTAAACGCGGGCGGCTCGCGGCAGGGAGTAGTGAATTGTGGGAGCGCCGGGCTGGTTAGCTACGTAGTGTTCTAACATCGGCCCGGCCGGATTGGAAGTAGCGGTCGTTTGGCACTGCAATCCCAGCTGGAGTCGTCCGTAGTTTTCACCCAACACCTGATCCACCGTCATGGCGTTAATGCACAACCAAGACTCCAGAAGGGTGGCGTATACCTGGCGAAAGTCCGTAGTGTAGCGAAGGTTGCCGACGGCGTCGAGATCTTGAAGGCTGGAGGATTGCCCGACAAAGCCGCTGCCGTTCAGGCCGGAACCGAAAAGTATCAAAGGCGCCGCCGTTCCGTGA
>CAYWHT010000251.1:692-6612 GCA_964458135.1 uncultured Saprospiraceae bacterium
CCGTCGGACAGGTCCTGAAAAAACTCCTGCACGGAGGTTGACAGGTCGCGCATCAGGTTGGGGTGGATGTCAGCCTGATTGGCGTGGGTGTCGAAACCATCCAGGGTAACCATGTACAAACGGGTGCCCAGGCCGCCTTTGATGAGGCGCGCAACCAGGGCTAGTTGTCGGCCGAGGCTATAGGAATACTCCAGGGCATTGGCGGATTGCTCGTAGGCGCCGGCAATGATCTCCGCGTATTTGAAGGTGCTGTTGGCCACCGTCCGCAAGAAACTCAACTGCTCACCGTACTGGCATTCGGGTACGTCGGTGGCGTTGTACAGCTCGCCGTTTTCCGCGATTTCGGCCAGCTCTTCGGGATTGTTGACCACCACGCCCAGGTTGAGCATGTCTTCGTTTTGGAACACCAGGTTGCCCGAGCCGCCAATTTGGATGGCGGGCGGCAGATCCGGTGGATTAGTCAGAAAATCGGGATACTGGCCATTGAGCCAACGCCCCAACCAACCGGAAGTGGCCGACTCTGCCGTATCGCGGGCGGAAGCCCAGATGTCGGAAGAACCGAAATGCGAGAGATTGGGCTCGGGATAGCCTACCGCGTGCACTACCTTCATCTGCCCCTCCTCCCAGATGGGTTGCAGTGGCTGCATGGTATTGGGCATGCCAAAAGTGTCATTGAGACCGATCAGATCCCTTTCGGGAATGGCGATGGTGGGGCGTGAAGCCCGATAAGTGGAATAATCGTAGATGGGCACGATCATATTGAGGCCGTCGTTTCCGCCCTTGAGCCGGATGAGCACCAGGATGCGGTCTTCCCGCCCCTCATTGAGCGCAAAGGCCAGGGGCGAGCTGCTCATCGCCGTCAGGCGCAGGCTGCCCAGCGTCATCGTTGCCGTTCCCGCCATGCCGAGCGTGTAGAGGAAATTGCGGCGGCTCCAGTAAGCGTGATCCCGCTGGTGGGCGCGGCCGTGCTCCAGGGCGCTGCCGCGGCGCCCCGCCTTGGGTTTACGATGGTTGCACATGATTGTTCAATGGTTTGGTTAATGCAATTCGAATTCGGGAAGGCGAACGATATGATCGAGCAGTAAAGCGGTTTGGATGGGCACGGTCTCCCAGTCGAGATGCCAAAGATTGCGGTCAAAATAATTCTGGGGGATCTCAAATTTGAAAGCTTCGGTGGCCCGCATATAGGCTTCCTCCCGCTGCAATCCGCGGGGCAGGAAATAATCCACGATTTGCCGGGTGACGAAAGCCGGATCGGTAGAATCACCACCCAGCTGGCGGGCCAAATCGCCAAGGCGCAGTGGGTCTTCTTCAAAGGTGTAGAACAGGTATCCCCGTAAGGTCTGCCAGCGACCGGTCAGGGTATTGCTGTCAATCCAGCTGCGATTACCGGGCCAGCCGGCTACGTCAACCGGATTAAATAATTGCTGGTCGAGATTGTAAGCCTGGAAGCCCAGTAGGAGCAGAATATCATGATCATAGAATTTACCGCTCTCACGAACAATACCCATAAAGGATTCGATGGGGCTCTTGATCTGGACGCCGATGGTGGAATCGTCAAAAAAATGCTCGCTTTTAAAAAGTTGCCGGAGCACGGGCGCCAACTCAAAATTGTTATTGCGAAAGGTTTCCGCCAATTGATTCACAATTTCCGCATCGGTTTCGGGATGCACGAAATGGCGGTACAGCTTGCCGCAGATGTGCCGGGCTACCCGTTCGCCTCGCTCTTCGAAAAGCAGATCGTGAACGTCGAGGTAATTCCAATTACCCGTGCGGCCGAAGATGGTTTTCTCCCTATTGTCAAAAAACTCGGGTGCAAAATCAATGGCGCCGCAGCCTTCGCGGTAGCTCACAAATCCCGTCAGGGCGCGAGCCGTCGCTTTGATGTCGTCTTGCGTATAGCCGTTGTCTTGGCCCAGGGTAAACAATTCGTATAGCTCCCGGGCGTAGTTTTCGTTGGGATCGCCTTTCACATTTTGAACCCCGTTGAGGTAAACTAGCATGGCCGGCGTACGCCCCATCTCGATGAGGAACTCCTTGAAATTGCCCAGGGCGTAGGTTTGCAGTAAACGGTGATAGCGGTAGAGATAAGCCATGCAATTGTACACCTCAAAGCGCGTGACGAAGTGATTGTGCCAAAATAGGGCGAGCTTTTCCCTGGGACCCACCTCCACCATATCGGTCACCCACCGGAGCGTCCATTCGATGAACTGCTCTTGTCGCTGCGCAAAAAAGTCGTCGTAATCGCTTACCGTCCAGTCGGCCCAATCCGGTTTCGGAGGCAAGGGGGCGGCAATGGCCTCATCGATCAGCCGGTCGACCAAAGCCGAAGGAGCTAGGGCGAGGCCGGCCTCGATCTCAGGCATGGTAGCGCCGAATCCCAGGCGGCGGTAAAGGTGTTGCACCCGGCTTTTATCCCAAGGATGCTCGGCGGTGGGCGTGTAGGGCGCCAGGGAGCCCGTAGCGCAGTTAACAGGAACCATGGTTAAATCATTTTAATATATAACGATTAGACTGTTAATTTCCTGTTAAGTTTAACCCCCTTTATTTTTTCACCCCATTTTTTTGAACGCCGCCCTTTTTTTCTATCGGGAATCTGCTGATGCGTTCGGGGCGAGCGCCTGATACAAAATTTCCACCGGGTGAAGGGCCTGCCGGCCGGTGCCGTCAAATATTTGGTGGCGACAGCTCGTTCCCGCTGCGGCAATAACGGCATTGTCCGGGGCGGCTCTGACCGCAGGAAAGAGCACCAACTCCCCGATTTGCATGCTCAGGTCGTAATGTTCTTTTTCGTATCCGAAAGAGCCCGCCATTCCGCAACATCCGGATTGGATCACTTCTACATTGTAGTTGGTTGGAAGAGATAGCAGCCATGCGGTCGCCTCGAAGTCGGCCAGCGCCTTTTGGTGGCAGTGCCCGTGCAGCATGACCCGCTCCGGCGCTTGGGTAAAGGATTCCGGAGCAATATTACCCTTGGCGGCTTCTCCGGCCAGAAATTCTTCGAGCAGCAGGGCGTGCTTACCCAGCTCGCGGGCGGCCTCGCGGTCTTCCTCGGCTACGAGGCGGGGGTACTCATCGCGAAAGCCCAGGATCGCGGAAGGCTCAATGCCCACCAAAGGCTCGGATGCGGATGCCCGGTCGCGGAACAATCGAACATTTTCGCGAGCCATGTCGCGCGCCTCCTTCAGCAATCCTTTGGAAATATGCGCTCGCCCGCTCTCCGGGTGTTTGATCATTTGGACCTCGTACCCCAGCCGGGTTAACAATTGGATTCCCCTGATGCCGATGGCGGTATCGTTGAAGTTGGTAAACTCATCGCAGAAGAACCAGACTTTACCACGCCGCGGCTCCCGGGGCTGCAATTTGTTGCGGTTGCGGGCAAACCACTTTTCCAGAGATACTGGGTGCAGGGCGGGCAGGGAGCGTTGCGGCGCCACGCCCAGGATTCGCTTGAGCAGCCCGCTGGTCAGTTTACCGTTGAGGGTCAGGTTGCTTAGTGCCGGCGTCATCATCGCCAGGCGGTTGAGCTTACCGATATTGGCGAAGACTTTGGAGCGAAAGGGTACGCCGTTCGACTTTTGGTATTGGTAGAGAAATTCCGCCTTCAGGGTCGCCACATCCACGTTGGACGGGCACTCGGAAGTGCACCCCTTGCAGGAAAGGCAGAGATCCATGACGTCGTATAGCTCCGGGCGGTCGAAGGGGTTGGGTTTGCCGTTCATGCTGAGGTACTCGCGCAGCGCGTTGGCGCGGGCCCGCGTGCTGTCTTTTTCGTTTCGGGTAGCCATATAGCTGGGGCACATGGTGCCGCCGGAGAAGGGCAGCTTCCGGCAGTCGCCGGTGCCGTTACATTTTTCCGCCAAGCGAAGGATGCCCTGGTGGTCGCTGAAGTCGAAGACCGTATTGTATTCGGGGGTTTCCTGTTCGGCTTCGTAGCGAAAATGGCTCTTCATCGGGGGCGCATCCACGATCTTGCCGGGGTTAAAAATGCCCTGCGGATCCCAGGTTTGCTTGACCTCCCGCAGCAATTGGTAGTTTTCTTCCCCCACCATCATGGGAATGAATTCGGCGCGCACCCGGCCATCGCCGTGTTCGCCGCTCAAGGCGCCCTGGTACTTTTTGACGAGCCGGGCGACGGCTTCACTGATCCGGTAGAACTGTTCCTGCCCTTCGGCTTTTTTCAGATCGAGGATGGGGCGCAGGTGCAATTCACCGGCGCCGGCGTGGGCGTAGTAGACGGCTTTTTGCCCGAAGCCCTCCATGAGTTCGGCGAAGTCTGAAATGTAATCCGGCAGGTCGTCGATGGCGACGGCGGTGTCTTCGATGCAGGCCACGGCTTTGGGGTCGCCCGGCATATTGGCGAGCACCCCTAGCCCGGCCGCCCGCAATGCCCAGGCCTTTTTGGATTCCGGCGCGGGAACGACCGGGTAGGCGTAGCCCAAACCAGCTTCCCGGAGTGTGGCGGCGAGCTTTTCGGCTTTTTCGCGGGCTTCGGCGCCGGTAAGAGCCCGGAATTCCACCATGAGGATGGCCTCGGGATCGCCCTCGACGAAGAAGCGGTTTTTGCTTTGCTGGAGATTCTGCTTGGTGCAGTCGAGGATGATCTTGTCCATCAATTCGCAGGCGGTGGGTTGTTCTTCCATGGCTAACAGCACTGCCCGCAGCGATTCGTCAATGTTGTGGAAATGAGCGCACAACACTACATCTTCGGGCTCGGGCAAGGGGTCAACGTGTAATTTGATTTCGGTGACCAGGGCCAGCGTACCTTCCGATCCGCAGAGTAACTTGCAGAAGTTGAAGGTCTCGCCGGTTTCCACCAGCGGCTCCATTTCCAACAACATATCTAGGGCGTAGCCGGTATTGCGGCGGTGGATATTGGGTTTGGGATATTCCCGGCGGATGGCTTCGCGTTGGCCGGGATCGCGCAGTCGTTCGTAAACCTGTCGGTAGATGCGAGCCTCCAGCCCCTCTCCCTGCATTTTGGCGCGGAAGGTCGCCGCGTCTACCGGTCCGAAAGTCGTGACCGTACCGTCGCTGAGCACCACCCGTAATTCCATCACGTGATCGCGCGTGCTGCCGTAAACGATGGAGGTGGTGCCGCAGGAATTGTTCCCAACCATGCCGCCGATCATAGCCCGGTTGGCGGTAGAGGTGTTCGGCCCGAAAAATAGGCCTTCGGGCTGCAGATAGGCGTTCAGTTCGTTGCGAATGACTCCCGGTTGCAGCCGCACCCAACTTTCCTCCGTATTGAGCTCGACAATGTTATTCATGTAGCGGGACACGTCAACGACCATTCCGGTGCCCACGCACTGACCGGCCAGGGAAGTGCCGGCAGCCCGCGGGATCAGCGGCACCCCCTCCGCGGCGGCGAAGCGCGCAATCTCACGGATGTCGGCTTCGTGGCGGGGGTTGGCCACCGCCAGCGGCAATTCTTTGTACACGGAGGCATCCGTAGCGTACAGGATGCGCATGAGTTCGTCGTAGTAGAGATCTCCATCCAATCGCTCGCTCAGGGCGTGCAGTTTATCGTTCATAAGTAATTTATAGTCAATTAATTAAAGCTAAGGCAATGGGCCAGGCGCTACAAACGCCGGCCGCACGGCCGTCAGAATATAGGACTTTACGGCAAGTAAACAAAGCCGCATTGCCGGAGGGGCCGCTGGGCATCGTCAGGATGAAGTAAAAATTGGAGTTGAAGTACGGGCCCGGATCGAGGGTGGCTGGAAGGTTTTACTTTTTAAGCAACTTGACGATCACCTGCTGGCTATCTATTTCTGGGGAAGCAGCCAAGTCGAATCCCTTGGAATCGATGCGTTGGAAATCGACTCCTTGGTTGACTAATGCCGCTTTGATGACGTCGGCGCGTTCTTTACCGAGCTCCCGATTAGCTTCCGGACTCGCTTGATCATCGGTGTAGACC
>CAYWHT010000252.1:0-6606 GCA_964458135.1 uncultured Saprospiraceae bacterium
TTTACGCGGCGTTCCCAAAAATTTCAGCGCGTGTCTTGCCCTGAAATAGGTTTACTCCCAAAGAGCTTCAACCCCATCCTTCCTATCGACAGCTACCGATCGGAGCGCAGGAGCAACCTATGGAGACTTTCTCCCCTTTCCAACGAACGATCGCCCGCGCCCCCACCATCGAGGCGCCTCATCATATTCCTCCACCATTTCCGGCAGACTGGCCATGCACCGCTAATTACTACCGATCTACCCGAGCATCCGACGGCAACCGCTTCACCAACCGGCTCCGAATCGCCTCCAATTCCCCATAAGTCACCTTTTGCCGCAGCGACACGGATGCCGGATCAAAGACGGTCATCTCTCCCGTGCGGTCCGAAATGAACACCTGGAGATCGGTCACCTGAGCGCCGCTGTTGAGGAAATTGTCGATGGTGGTCTTCAGGTTCCTTGTTTTCGTTTCATCGTTCCAGCTCGCTACTTGCCTTTTCACGAACATCCAACTGAGCTTTTGCTTGTATTCCCGGCCGTCCAGTTTTTCCATGGTCATGCCAATCCATTCCTCCCCGTCGATGGTTACACTTTCATATTGGCCGCTCACTTTAGGCACCTTAACATTGACCGAAGCCAGGCGTTCGAGGTAGCCCATCTCCCGCTTGAGATCGCGCTCGTATTTCTTGCTGATGGCTACGAAGACTTCCTCGGGGCTGCCCTCGATCTCGAATACTTGCTTGTGGGAAGACTCCGCGCCGATGCGCCTTTTCAGCTTTCTGCCTTCCAACTTCGCGGGCGCTTTTCTTTTGGGCGGCTCGGCCTGCGTCCCGTCCGGCCCGTAGTCCATGCCATCCGGGTCGACGTACCGCAGCGGATTGTTGCCCACAAAGGCGTAGGGTGACCTGCCCGGGTATTTTTCGGCCCTCGGATCCACTCCCATCCATACCGATAAGGCTGGATCGTAATAGCGCGCACCGTAATAATACAAGCCGGTGGCGGCGTCCAATTCTTTTCCGTTAAATAGATAGGGCTGCGTCTCGGAATGCAAATGTTGGTCGACCAATATTTCGCCGAAAGGCAAATATTCGGTGTGTTGACGCACCTGCCCGGTCGCATCCGTAATGTATTGATTGCTCCCCAGGTGATCGGGATGATAAAAAAATTGGTTGAGCTCGCGGGGGGCGCCCACGGCCCGGAACCCGTAGCCGGCGCGCACCGCGGCGCTGTCCGGAAATTCGTAGTCGACCAGGGTGGGCTCGCCGGGAGGACCGGTCGTGTCGGGTAGCACGGGTCGCGGCCAGCCCGGCGGATAGGTGTTGTCGTAATCGGGCAGGCTATCCAAACCCGAAATGGGAAAGTCTTCGATGGGCACAGTGGGCTCGCCGGGCGGAATCCCCAGGCGTTCCACGTGTTGGCGGTAGGCCTGCTGCAGAAGTTGTAAGCGCTTGACGTAGTTTTTGTTGCCCGCCGTGACGCCGCGGAAGTTCCAGAAGTCGTTGTTGAATTCCCCGGTGCCGATTTTGGTCAGCACGCGCTGGTCTTCCAGGTAGTAGTGCTTGGTGAAATTCAATTCGCCGGCCACAAAATAGGGGCTGACGTAAGCCGTATAATTGTCGTAATGGTAGATGGTCGTAGCGCCGATGGGCGTGCCGTTAGCAAATACGCCCCGCGTAGGGCCGTGGCTCTTCACCGCCCGTTCCCCCCCGGCATCGTAAGAATACTGGCTGAGGTAGCCCTCCCGGGAAACCCCCATCAGCCGGTTCTCTTCATCCCAAATCATCTGCAGCGACGCATTGGCGGCGGTATCCCGGCGGCTAACGGGGTTGCCGTTGGCGTCGTACCGCAGCAAGCGGTTGCCGATCTGACTGGCGGCGTGCGGCTGGTCGCCGTCGTACCAGTATTCCATATTGTAATTCCTGGTTTCGGCCGTCTCCCCATCGAAGGAAAGGGTTTGCGTCTTGGAGGTAATGTTGTAGAGGTTGTCGTAGTCCATCGACAATTGGTACTCGGCGGAGGCGTCGGCGCCCGTCCAGGCGCCGGTAGCGTTGGTCAGCCGGTACAAGGCGTCATATTCGTAGCGATGACTGGCGGGACCTCCCAATTGCCCGGCCGGCGTCGCCGCCTGGTTGGTTAACTCCAGGATATTACCCACGGCGTCGTAGCGGTATTGGTTGTCGATAAAAGGCCCCTCACTATTGCCGGCCCGGAGTTGCTGCAACCGTCGCCGGTCGGACTCGTAGGCATAGATCGTCGCCGTACCGTTGCCGTAGGCGCAATAAACGCGGTCTTCAAATTTATCGTATCCCAACTGATCGACGATGGGATAAACCACCTCCAGCTTCCGGCTTTCCATGCGGCGCAGCTTGCCGGCCCGGTTATAGGCGTAGTCAACCTCCTCTCCGTCCGGATAAATCATCTCCTGAATCCGGTTCCAGGTATCGTAACGGCGCTCGCTGACGAAGGTGCGCACGTTGCCCTCGCTGGTGAGAATGGTGCGTACGGTTTTGGTGGTTGCACCCAGGGGGCCGAAGAAATATTCGGAACCGCCGCTGGCGTCTTCGATGAGCCAGATGCGGCCGGCGCGGTTGTGCGGAGCGCCCGGCTCACCGTAATGCAGTTGCACCTTGTTCTGAAAGTTGCGGGGATAATCGATGCCCGTCAGGCGCTCGTACTCGTAGCGGTACTCGATCGCTGCATCCGGAAGGTTTTCGCGAATATCGGCCGTCACCTTTTCCAATAAGTTGCCGGCCAGATCGTAGCGCATCGTAACCAACCCGCCGTCGGGATGGTCTTGCCGGATGCGGCGTCCGAAGTGATCGTAGGCGTAGCGGGTCTCATTGCCCTCGTGATCCGTTACGGTAGTCAATTCGGATAAGGCATTATACCCGTAGTTCGTCCAAATGACGCCTTCGGGGCCGTGCATAGCCGTAGCGCGCCGGCGCTCCCGCACATCGGTAAAAGATTCCCGGATATTGGCGAGCGGATCGGTAATCGTGGTTTGAAAGGCGGTATAACCGGTATTCGTCTCGCCGAACCCGTACTCCATTCCCGTGGTGGCGCCGTCGGGCAAAACGGTGGTCGTCCGTCGGTCCAGCACATCGTAGGTATGCCGGGTCGGAGCGATATCATCGAGGGTGGTGTTAAAAACGGGCGCGTCGTCAAGTGGCTCCGTAACGGGGTAGTAGTTGGCCGTCTCCCGGCCGAAAGCGTCGTAGATCGTCGTTCCCGAAACGATCATCCGCAATTGGTCGGGCTGCCCGTCGCCCTGAAACAAGCTCCCCGTTTTCTTGACCTGCACCGGCCGCAATAGACCGTCGATGAAAGTGTAGGTCTCGATATCGGCCTCGTGTTCGGGATCGTAATGCCGGGTAAGGGCGTAAGGGACTTCGGCTTCGGTATGGTATTCGTAGGCCAGCGTGTACGGGGCGCCGGAAGCCAACTCGTAGGGCCCCGTCAAAGAATCCACCCGGCCGCGGGCGTCGATGGAAAACACCATTCGCTGCCCGTTAATGTCTACCGTTTCCAGCGGCTGACCGAATTCGTATTCGTACTCGATGCTGGATTGGTACCCGTAGGCGTCGGTAATGCCGGTAACGTAGGTCTGCACTTCCTCATCGTAGGTATACCGGTAAAATAACCGTTCGCCCTGAGCATTGGGCGGGCGGGTTACCTTTGCCAAAAGCCCGTAGGCATTATACGCCATATCAAAAACAGCTGCGCTCCCGTCGGCCAGGTACTGGCGAACCTGGGTGACATTGCCGGCTTGATCGATATCGGTTTCCCTCCGCCGAACGATTCCCTCTGCGGTCTCTACTTCTACGGAGGCGGGCAACCCCACAATATAGCGGCCGGGCTCATCGTGATAGGTAATGCGGGTGGTTAGCCGGTCGCGGGGCGTCCCATCTCCGGCATCCACGTATTCCGTGACGTTGCCGAAGCGGTCGTAGGCGTACGTCATCCCGGTGGAAAGGGTCGGCTGGGGCTCGCCTTCGTAAAACAGATGTTGCTTGCGAGTCAGGGCCGGAAAGACGGTGAGGGAATCGCTGGTTTCAAGCCCGGCGGGCAAGTTCTCGCCGGTTCGCGCATTGTTCAACGTATAGGTGTAACGCGTCTCGGTATAACGACCGCCTCCGGCATCCTGAAGGTATTCCGTTCTCGGCAGTCCTTTGCGGTAGTAATCCCGGTTGTGGTAGGTATTGACGTAAGTGCGATACACCTGATATTCCTTTTCGGTATCCAACTGGTGGATGCGTACCGTGTCGAATCCGTAAAATAAGCGTTCGTGCCGGTCGTAATAGCCGTTGCCGTAATCGAAGCGGTATTTTGTGCGGTCGGCGCCGTCGCCGGCCAACCCGTCGTCGAGGGTGGTTGCCTTGAGCACCCATTTGCCGAAAGGCAGCTCGACGGTATTACCAACCAGCTCGTAATCCATGGCCAGGGTAGCGCCGAAGGGGCGCTGGATCTCCTTGAGCAGGTTGGTTTTGCCGATGGTGGATAATTGAACTTTTAAATCGCCGTCGTTTTCCGACTGCAGGTGATCGGGAAAGCCGTCACCGTTGATGTCGGTCAGCTGCGTCTTCTGGCGGCTCATCCCGCGCCCCAGAGACCCGTTGGGATTGAAGCAGATGCGGATGCCGAGAATGGGGATGGGCACGCAACCCGTAATGGCGGTATTCACCGACTCGGCCACGGAGGAGCCGTGATCCATCACGTTGACGCCCGGCCAGCGGATCGGGTCGCTAAAGCCGTTGCCCGTATTGAGCCTGACCCGGATTTCGTCTTTGGGCAGCAAGATGCCGCTAACCAAAGCATCGGTTACCGGTTGACCGTTTTGAAAGGCGGCGGTCAGGCTTTGGACGATATCCCCAAACTTATCCTGTACGTAACCTTCGGTGATGATGTAGTCCACCAGTCCGTCCCCATTGACGTCCTGCAGGGCGCCGGTGGAAGAATTGAAGGAGAGGGAAGAGCTGACCCCCGCTTCGAAGCTGCCGTTGAACAGGTTGACCCCCGCGCCGATTCCGATATCGATGCTCTCGCCGCCGCGAATTTTTTCCTGCCCCCAGTTTTCTTTGGGTCCGAAAGAGTAGCCAAGGTTGAGGGCCACTTCCCCCGTTTCGAATACTTTGTCGGTAAGCCCGTCCCCGTTCATGTCCATCCAGCTGTGGACGGCCCGGTCGGTATCATAATTGACATCGGCGCTGATCCCACCGACGAAGGAGGCCGACTCGGTAGATTCCTTGGAATTGTAGCTCAACCGGCCGGATTTAGCCTTGGCTTTGGTGCTCTTGCGGTTGTCGCCCGCCCCCGATGCATTGCCCGAATTGCTGGTGTTGGAGTTGCCGGGATTGCCGGCAGCGCCGCCACCTACGGCAAAACTTCTGGCCAGGTGGTTGCCCAGGCGGTAATCGATCGTTTGGCTAAGCCCACCCAATTGATCCGTGTAGGTGATCCGGTCCGGAAAAACTACGTCCGGGTAACGATCGCCGTTAAGATCCATAAAATCCGTAACGCTTTCGGTGGTGCACCAGGTGCCGCCACCGGATACCGGACCGATGCCGCCGGTGCCGCTGCGGGTGATCGACTTGGAGATTTTGTTGGGCGCGTATTTACAATCTTCTCCGACCTGAACGGTGGTGACGCCCGACACATCATCCTCACCGAAACGGGAGCTGCTCAGGGAAGCCGCCTTCACGTAAGTTAAGGTGTCAAAACCAACCCATCGCAAGTCTTTGGGTTCGGACATCAGGATGATAAAGGGGGTGGTCGCCGGATCGAAATCGATGTCTTCGCCTTCTTCCACTTCGTAATCATCCGCATTGAGTTCTTCCTCCCGGATGGGCTCGCCGGCGCGCTCCCGGTTACCGTTGTAGGCGAAGTGGCCCCAACCCCGGTAGAGGGGACCGAAGATGATGTCTACGTCCGGAATTTTATGGTGCACCCCTGCTTGGAGCACAAAGGTCGTATCCCGTGCGGGGTCAACCGGCGTCAATTCCACCCGGGTGTCTCCCAGGCGCAGATCCGGGTGCTCCGGCGCGTCTTTGATCAAATCGTCATCGATATGGTAGGCGAAATAGATGGAGTCGGCGGCGGGCAGGGTTACCGTCAGGGGCGCAAGCCCCAGGATATCACCCCCGTCAAACCGGAAAACCTGCTTGTCGTAAAGCCGGTTAACCCCTTTAACGGAAAAGGTGATATCAAAAGCACGATCGTAAGGCGGAGGCGGAAAGGGACGATTGACGGTATCCAGTTCAAAAAGGGGCTGGATGCGGTAGGTAGCCGAATCCGGAACCGCCCATACGGGTGTTTTTTCCCGCAGGTGGTTGTACATCTGGTAATCCACTGCGGGACAAAATTCCAATCCAAGCGTAGAAATATTATCAGCGGTAGAGCGGTATTTGACGAAGGGCGTCCAGGAAATGGCCGGCCAGTCGATAGTGGTATTGGCTTTTACCCGGAATAACCAGGCCTCTTCGGCCGCCACCTCCCGGGTAAAGGCAACGGGCATCTCGACCACCGTCTGATCCCAGGCGAGCAGGGTATCGTAAAGAAGCGCCTCCGCGTCGTCCTCCACGCGGACAATCTGTACCTGGATATCATCCGAAGTGACGGGTTTGGTAAAGC
>CAYWHT010000253.1:0-6593 GCA_964458135.1 uncultured Saprospiraceae bacterium
GCTCCCGAAAATGATCATTTACTTAGTTCCCGAAGCACCAGGTTTATGCTAAACTTATTCCTTCACAAACTTGGTGTTAGCTCGTAGTTGACCGGCTTCGTCGTAGCCCGTCAGAATGTACATGCCGCTTTCCAGTCCCTGCAGGTTGATATTTACCGTGGACCGGGCCGTGGTCTGTACCGTTTTCAGGAGTTGCCCGAGGCTGTTGTAGACCTCAAAGCGCACCAGTTCCTGCGGGTTATTGACCGTCAGGGTGTTGATGACCGGGTTGGGGGCTACGCTCAACTCGTCTACCGTTACCGGATTGAAAATGGAGGTAGTCATGCCGCATTCGGAATCGGCGGCGGCGATTTGGTCAAAGTAATAGGTCTTATCTTCCATGGGAACTGCGTCAAAGTTCGGGATCAGGGTGATGCGGTTATAGGTTTCCCCGCTCATGATGGTTCCGGAGAAATCCCAGGTAAGTTCCTGCCACTCATTGGGAGTGGTGTACTGGGCAAATACATCTCCCGATTGATCATTGCCGGGACCTTGCTCCAATTTCAAGACCACGCTGGCGGGTTGATCCATCCAGATCATGGCGCGCACGGTTTCGTTATCGGTGGGCAGCTGAACGCCGCCTTCCAGGTCGGTCGTGATGCCCGCAAAGTTGGCCGGCCCTCCGGTGGAGGCTTCGAAAAATACGGCTACGGAATCGGTCATGTTAACGCCCGACTTGTCGGGGTTTTCGATGATCTCAAACTCCGTATCGTCACCGTCGCCATTGGCGAAATAACTCCAATCGGTCGGAATAAAGCCGTCCGTCTCAAAGTCGGCAATGCATCCCATGAGGGGCAAGCGGCCCATAGCGATATCATCAATGAAATAGATATCCTCTTCGGTAGGAGCGTTGCCGGCGTTGAAGAAGATGACCAGCTGGTCGTGATCCGATTCCGCAGCGGAGCTAAAGTCGATGGTATATTCCACCCAGGATTCCGTAGTGGTTACATCCACCGGAATTTCAACCGGGGCATCGGTTCCGCCCTGCAGTTTAAACAGCATGGGCGCCTCCTTGGGAGACCACAGTTTAAGGTTCAGTTGATTGAAAAGGGAGAGGTCGATATTAGAAAGGTCTAAATCGTAACCTAATCCTTCAAACTCGGTGCCGGCGCCCATCGGGTCGGTATACTGACCCACCTGGTCGAGGGGATCGTCATTAATGCCGGAGGGATCGGGGTTTTGGATGGCTTCGATATCATCGGCTCCGAAAAAGATGGAAGCGTTACGCTGGCAGTTGAAATCATCGATAACCAGGGGTTGTACCTCGACGCCTTCGCAGGGGTCGGTCGTTTGCTGTCCCTGGGTGAGGTTATCGAAAAACCAGGTGTCCTGGGTTTCCAGATCCTGATCGAAATTGATCTCTACGCGCTCGAAGTCAGTGATGCTCTGGAATTCCACGAAGTTGAAGCTGAGGTCGACCCAGGTTTCGGTTTCGGGAACTTCTACGGTGACTTCCTTCAAACCTTCCACGGGGCTGAAGAGCTTCATGGTCAGGGAGTTGGCGCCGCTTGGCGCCCAAACTTGCAGGTCGAGCTGCGGGAAAGTTTCCAGCGTGAAATCGGAAGGCAAGTTAGCTCGCAGACCACCCAGGGGAGAGGAGCCTTTGGTGTAGGAGCCTACGTTGGCGCTGGTATTGGGTTCGCTTTGATCGGGGTTGTCGATGATGCCGTCGAAGGCGCCGAAAATGTCGGGGTCGCCCAGCGATTCCCAGGTCAACTTGCCACCGTCTTCGAAATCTTCCAATGCTTCGGCCTGCGGGGGTTCTTCGAGGCGGATGTCATCGATAAAGTAGATCTGACTCATGGTATCCAGCGCCACGCCAGCGTTGAAGAAGAAGACCAGCGCATCGTGATTGGCGCCCGCCTGATCGGAGAAATCTATTTCGTATTCTATCCACTGTTCGGTTTCCTCTTCGGTGATCTGGACGTCTTTTTCTACGGCCGGGGAGTTACCGCGTTCCAGTTTGAACAGTAGTCTTCCGGCGACGGGCGCCCAGACTTTGATCTTCACCTGGTTGCGCTCGGCCAGGGGTAGGGGTGAGCCGTCCAGGGTCTCGAAGACCAGGGCGTGGAAGGCGCCTAGCGTATCGCGGTAGCGACCCACCTGATCGCTGGTATTGATGCCGGAGGGATCGGGATTATCCACAACGGTCAGGTCTAAATAACCAGGATTGCCAACCCTGTTGTTACGCTGGCATTCAAAATCATCCAAGATGGCCGGATCGCGCTCTACGCCGGCACATTCACCGGCAGGGCGGGCTGTGATGTTGTCAAATAAGTAGGTGTCATCGCTATCTTCCGTACCGGCGTCAAAGAACAAGATGAGTTTGTTGATGGTCGTAAATTCCGAGGCGCCGCTAAAGTCAAAAGAATATTCGATCCAGCGCTCGGCGACTGCGATGTTGCGCCGGGCTTCAATGGCTTCGCCATCCCCTTCCAGTTTGAGGATGAAATTGGTGGCGACCGGCGCCCAAACCTGTACGGTAAACTGATTATTGGCGCTGAGATCTATCGCGCTGTCCAGTTCCGCGAACACCAGGCTGAAACCAGTGCCGGACTGCTTCATGTAAGAACCCACCGAATCACTGCGGTTAATCATCAGGGGATCGAGTTCTACGGAATCGGCAGCCGGGTTGGCGACTACTTCAACCACACCGTCACCGATGGTCTCATTCCACGGTAGGTTGTCATCACCCTCGAAATCTTCGTAAACGACTTCCTGGGCAAAACCCATAAAGGGCATTAAGCATAGTAGGAAAAGTAAGTGTAAAAATTTACGCATGATAAAAAGTTTTTGATTAAGGCCAATTGGATTATCTGTTAATCGTTATGGAGTAATAATTTCAAAGTCCTTTGGCCATCCGGACTGCCGATGCGCAGGAAGTATAATCCTGCGGGCTGGTGGTCCAGACGGAATTGCAATTGGTGTTCGCCCGCGGGGTAGGGTTGCATCTCCTGCAATCTTTGCAACCTTCGGCCTTGGCGGTCGAGTAATTCGATCGTCAGGCGGCGCGGCTTTTCCAGTTGCAGGTCCAGTCGCAGTTCCTGGCCGGAGGGATTGGGAAACAGCCGGGTGGCGATGTTGATGGAAAGGTCCCTAACGGCTGTGGTGGTCGAATCGGGTGTGAAGCCGATGGCGTTCAGCGCATCCTGGATTTCCTCGTTGGCCATAAAGTGTTCCCAAAGCAATCCGCTGCGGTGGTTCTCGATCATCCCGATGATGGGCCCCTGGTCAATGGCCAGGTAAGAATCGGCCACCCAGTTGAGCGTTGGGTTGAAGGCGTCGTAAAAGCCCATCGGCCCGAAGAGCTCGGCGCCCCGTACGCGGTAAAAGTGCTTGAGCGCTTTCATGGAAGCTTCGGGCGTGTAGGGCATGGAGGAGAGGGCGGCCGTGGGGGTGAGGGTGCCGTTGTCGCCTTGTATGGTAGGTTCGTGCACCCGGTAGCCTACGACGGGGTCGTCGCTGGCGGTCAATCCCCAGCAGTCCTCACCGTAGCCGATGTAGGCTTTCGGGTTGTCGATGCAGTAGGCCTGGTTGATCAGGGAGTGATTGCGGTTTTGCCGGAAATAGTTGGCGTAATCGTCTCGTTTATCCCGGGGGTCGAAGCCCAGGAAGGAATAATGGGCGAAAAAGAGGGGGCCGCCCCGCGGCCGCCCCAGCGGAAGTTCGATATCGAAGTACTCGTTGCCGTTGACGTAATTGCCGCCGGCCCAGCCGCTGTCGTACAAGCTGGCGGGTACGCCTTTGGTCGGGGAGGCGATGGCGAGTATATACACGATCATGGTCTCATTCCAGCCCCGCACCGGCAGGTTGATCGCGAAGTTGAACGCTGGCGACCAGTGCCAGAGGATGACGTCGCGATTGTTGCGATAGAAATTCCAGTCGATCGCCTCGTACAGTTGGGTGATTTGCTGACGCAGGGCCGTTTCGGCGGCGCTTCCGCCGTCAAAATATTGCCGGGCCGTCAGCAAGCCTTCGAAAAGGAAGGCGGTTTCTACGATATCGCCGCCATTATCTTGCGAGCTAAAGGGGATGACTTCCCCCGTAGCGCCGTTCATCCAATGCGGAAAGACGCCCCGGAAGCGATCGGCTTCGGCCAGGAAGTCGACTATGGTGGTAATGCGATCCAATCCCTCGGCGTAGGTGATGAATGCTCGCTCGATACCCACCAGGATCGCCATGATGCCGAAGCCGGAACCGCCCATGGTGACGAGGTCTTCGTTTCGGCCATTGCTGCGTTCGCGCGTCAGGCCGGAGACGGGATGGGCGAAATCCCAGAAATAGCGGAAAGTGTATTCCTGCACCATGTTCATGAGTTCGGCATCGGTCATCTCGAAGGTCTGAGCCGAAAGGGTCGAGCTGAATTCGGATTCCGCGCCGTTGGGGCGCAGGGCGGTAAGCCGGTACTGCAGGTTGAGGTTGGCGCCCAGGTCGCGCACGAAATCCAAATAGAGGGTATCGGTTGCGCTGACCGTTTTCACCGGCTCAAACGTTTGCCCGCCGTCGGCGGAGCGGTAGATGCGCACGCGATCGGCTTCGGCGGAGGGGGAGGGGCTCCAGCGCAGTTCGACGTGGCTATCGTAGCCTTCCGCCCGTACATTTTCCGGAGGCAGGGGCGGCTCCGTGCTTCCGTCGCAGGCAAATGCTTTTACTTCGTCCACAAGTAGCGTATGCTCGGTGTTATCGGCGCGATCCTGGCCGAAAATGACGGCCTTGGTGCGCGTAAAGTCGATATTGTTTTGGTTGGGATCTTCGAAGAATACGTTGAGGGGCACCTTGACTTGTGTCCACGCTTCGGCGGGCAACCCATCCACGTAGTCCCCCAGGGGATAGCGATTGGACTTGGTGGTGCCGGGTGCGCCTTCCATGTATATTAAAGGTAAATTTTCGGCCATAATTCCGTTGACGGAGTAAGCCCAAAAAGAAAGCGTATCAGTGGCCGTAATATCCTGGAAGGGAAATCCGGGCGCAATGACGAAGGCCGCCCAATCGCCGTCGGCGCGGGAAGTCCATCGCAATTGAAGGCTATTGTCTCCGTCAAAAGGCGGTACGCCGGTAGCGAGAGGAATTTTATCGCCGGAGGGACCCGCCTGCTGAATATTGCTGGGCGGAGTTTTAAAGGCGAGGCCCGAATCGTAATAGCCGGCATCGTCGCTGTCGTCGAAAAAAGTCACGGTCTGGGCCGGCAGGCTTACCGCCCCACACCAACCCATTACTAGCAGGAGTAGAAATAGCCTCATCATTCGTTTTAGTTACTCAGATCCGTTTGCCCGAATTAAAATTAAATTCGGCCTCTTTATTACACTATTTGAAAAGTTAGGGTAATGATCAATAAAGCCAAAGGAAATTACCTCACCACGACTACGCCATTTTGACTTTTCTCAGTAATGGCGGGGGCTGTGGGAGGTTGTTTAGATTGGGTAAAAAGTGGAGGCGCGATCAAAGTAGCGGATTGGAGTGCGATCTGCGAGGGGTGCGAAAGCCCCGAGTCTCATCCAACAACTTAGATGCTCCATTCTTTAAAGCTCCGTTCGCCTAATCCGTAGGCCCTTCGCCTCTTGCTCCTCCCAATGATATCCCTTCTTAGTACCTCATCAAGAGCTCCGCCAAATTTTCCGACCCCTCCAATCCCATCTTTTTTCGCAGCCGATAGCGTTTGTTCTCCACGCCCCGGACGCTGATGTTGAGCAAGGGGGCAATTTCCTTGCTGGAAAGATCCATTTTGATGTAGGCGGCGAGTTTGAGGTCGCCCGGGCTGAGTTTGGGGTAGTCGCCTTTGAGTTTTTTGAAGAAGGCGTCGTGTACTTCGTTGAAGTTGGATTCGAAGAGGGCCCAGTCTTGGCTGCTGGACAGGTGGCGGTCGATGAGGCGGCGCAGCCGGTGGTTGTATTGTTGTTGGTTGGCGCCGTTTGGGTTTTGGGCGATGCGTTGAAGCTCCGCTTTCAGCTCGGTGAGGATTTCGTTTTTCCGGATGAGGTTGTAGGTGGAGTTGGCCAGTTCTTTGCTTTTGTTGATGACGTCGGCTTGGAGTTGTTGGTTGCGAGCCTGGATGCGTTGCTGTTGGAGCTGGCGGTTTTTTTCGATTTCCAGCTTTCGCCGCTGCCGTTCAAGCCGCAGCAGGTGCCAGCGCCAGAGCATCCAAGCCAGGGCGAGGCCTAAGACCAGGTAGAGCGCCTTAGCCCACCAGGTTTGGCGCCAGTGGGGCTGAACCGTAAAGGTTACTGCGGCGGTTTCGGGCGACAAGCTGCTGCGTACCCGGAAGGTGTAGCGGCCGGGCCGTAGATTGGTGAAGGTTTCGGTGGCGGCGGCTTTCCAGTCGGACCATTGGGAGGTAAAGCCCTCCAGTTTGTACTGAAAATCCGGGCGCTGTGGGTAGAAGGGCAGGGCGTAGCGGAAGCGCAGGTCGTTGTGCGCTGCGGGAAAGGTGAGGGGCGAATGCTCCGGATAGGGGGGCGCAAAAGCCAGGGCGGGATCCCGTTGGGAAGCGACCCGCCGGATGATTGGACGGGGGTGGGCGGCGGCTTTTGCCTGGATTTTGCGCCTGTCGAGCAGGG
>CAYWHT010000254.1:0-6580 GCA_964458135.1 uncultured Saprospiraceae bacterium
TCGCCAAAATACCCCTCCCAAAACATCAAAGAACTTATTACACAGTGTACTAGTCTTCTTGATCGTTTTCAGCGGATAGCTCCACCGTATTGTTGGCGCGATCGATATCCGCCAGACGCTGACTGGGGTCGATTTCAATCTGTTCGATTTCGGAGCGGGGAGCATCCAGCAACAATTCGTATTCCGGATGGGTCCAGGGCCAGTCTTCCTCAACCAGGAATTCTGCGTCTGTGAATTTTCCGGACTTGCGGCCCCGCATAATACGCAAGGGAATGTGGTGCAGGACGCGCCGGCCGTCCCGGTAAGTCACCTCTACATCCAGCGGCATAGGCATGTAGCCGATTTTTTCCAGCCGCACGCGGGTCTTGCCCCCATCGGTTGCTTCCACGGCATCGATGCCATAATCAATGGTGTGGGTGGTATTGACGAAATACTCCTTGTACCAGTCGAGTTCCAGCCCGGATATTTTCTCCGCCACCCGAATGAAGTCATTGGGATTGGGGTGTTTGAATTTCCAAAGATCAAAGTAGCGCAGCATACACCGGTCAAAAGCCTCCCGGCCGATGATATAGTCGAGTTGGCCGAGAAAAACGGCGCCTTTGCTGTAGGAAGCCCGGCCGTAAGCCCGGTTGGTGACGTAATGATCGGAATGGATCGCCAGGGGTTCTTCCAGTGGGCCGCGGGCAATGTTCAGGTAACCGTTATAGCTTCCCCGGTGGGGAAACCCGGCGGCCTCGCCCCCCAATACGCCCTCGCGGCGCAAATAATTAGCCACTTCGTTGGAAGCATAGACGGTAAACCCTTCATCCATCCAGGCGTAAAGGCTTTCGTTGGTGCCCAACAACATCTGGTACCAACTGTGCATCAACTCGTGAATGGAGACGCCCACCAGGCTGCCGAAAGAGCGTTCGCCGGTGATGAGGGTCGCCATTGGGTACTCCATTCCCCCGTCGCCCCCCTGAATAAAGGAGTATTGCCGGTAGGGGTACTGCCCGTAGGTCTCATTGATAAAGCCAAAAGCCTCGTCCATGACGGCCGGCAGCCTTTCCCAATTTTCTTTGGTGCGTTCGTTTTCTTGGTAGAAGAAATGCATCACCATGCCGTCTCCACGGGTGCGCGTGGTATGGGTATAGTCGGGATCGGCGGCCCAAACGAAGTCATGAACATTGGGAGCCAGAAAGCGCCAGGTGATCTGGTCGCCTTCTACTTCCACCTCTTCATCAGTGTACCCGTGCCCCACCTCTTGGGGGTTCTGCAGGTAGCCGGTGCCGCCGATGATGTAATCTTTATCGATGGTGATGGAGACGTCAAAGTCCCCCCAGATTCCGTAGAATTCACGCCCGACGTAGGGATTGGCGTGCCAGCCCTGGTAGTCGTACTCGCACATTTTCGGATACCATTGGGCCATGGAGTAATCGATTCCCTCGGCGTTGTTGCGGCCGGAGCGGCGTATCTGCACCGGCACCTGGGAATTGAATTCCATTTCAAACAGGGCGCTGCTCTGCGGTAAGATAGGTTCATTAAGCGTGACTTCGAGGATGGTGCCCACCACTTCATAATCTACCGGCAAGCCGTTTTGCCTAAGGGATTCGATTTCGTGGTAGCCGATTTCATCTTCCTCCAGATTGGCGATGCGGCCGCCCACCCGGCGGTCGGGATCGACGATGGTGCGCGACCGCACGTCCATCATGCTATTGGGCTGGAAGGCGTTAAAGTAAAGGTGATAAAAAACCTTCCGCAGCGTATCCGGTGAATTGTTGGCGTAAATCAATTGCTGACTGCCCTCAAAGCGGTGCGTGGTCACGTCGAAATCGATATGCATCTGATAAGCAGCCCGTTGTTGCCAACGATCGGGCTGCGCGGAAAGGGTGGAAAAAATGAATAAAAGGACTGTGGTCAAAAGAAGTGTTCTTGTCATAATCTGCGTTGTATTTGATGTAACGCTGCCCGGAATTTGCTCAAAACGAACTCCAAGCGGGATCGGGCAGTTATTCAAAAAAAGGCCCCCAAGGCATGAGGCGGTAAAATAGGAAAATTGAACGAGTCTCAATCTTTGTGTTACGGGCAAAATTATCGCTTATGCCAAAAAGGGAGCATGCCAAAGTAGCGGGCGCTCCAACTTTTGGTTTTTACCCTAGATTTGGGTTATTTTACGCCCAATCGAAATCAAAATTTTGTGCTGATGAATCAACGTATAAAACTGCGAGTAGGTGTCTTATCCGCCATGATATTTCTGGCCGCCATGAGTCGCTTATTACCTCACCCCTGGAATTTCACGCCCTTGGGCGCCATGGGGCTTTTCGGCGCTGCCTACTTCAGCAAGAAACACCTGGCTTTCGTCCTGCCGTTAGCCGCCCTCTGGATCAGTGACCTTTTTCTCAACAACCTGGTTTACGCCAAAATGTACCCGGATTACTATCAGGGATTCACCTGGTTCGGCAATCTTTGGGTGTACGCCAGCTTTCTTCTCATTGTGGGGGTCGGCATGCTTTTCCTGCAACGGGTCAAGCCTTTGCGTCTGTTGGGCGCCAGCCTGAGCGCTTCCGTCTTGTTTTTCCTGCTGACTAATTTTGGCGTCTGGATGAGCAGCCCGATCTATCCCAATACGACGGCGGGTCTGATCAGCGCTTATGTCGCCGGGATTCCCTTTTTCTGGAGCACCCTGGCGGGTGACCTGATCTATTCCTTTACCCTGTTTGGTCTTTTTGAGCTCCTGGCCAGACGTTATCCCGCCCTGCAGATGACCGGGCGGCAAATCCACCACCATCCGCAATATTCCGCCTTGATCGATTCGGAAGAGTAAATCTGAGACCAACCACCATCCAACAAACATCAAATAAAAGTCTGAAGCAAGCATTGGCTTCAGGCTTTTTATGCGTGTACTATGAAAAAAACCTTGCAAAAGCTATTCGGCGCAAAAAGAAAAGCCGACCGTAAGCCGGCGAAAACCAATGCGCCCAAATTTGTGGAAGGGGTCGACTACTACCTGGAAAACGGCCGGTATGTCTTTACCGAACATTACCTGCGCAAGCGGGGGTATTGCTGTGGGAGTGGGTGCCGGCACTGCCCTTATTGAATAGGCGAAGGCGGAAAGGTTGCCCCTCCTCCTGCACCGGCTAAACTAACCCGGGTTCATCATTCCTACGGGCGCCATTCATCGCAATCCTACCCGTTCACTCTCCTTTTCCTCGGGGTACTGAATGCGGCCGTGATGCACCGAACGCATAATTTGTTTGAAGATGCGTTTGCATTGCTCCAGTTCCTGGAAGGTCATTTCGGAATCTTCGAGCTGTCCCTGGGTGATTTTATTACTGACGATTTTATCCACCAATTCGCTGAGGTCATTTTCGGTGGGGCTTTTTATACTCTTGCAGGCCGCCTCGATGGAATCCGCCATCATCAAGATGGTTTCTTCTTTGGAGCTAGGCCGGGGACCGGGGTAGCGAAAGTTGGCCTCGTCTATCTTACCTTCCGGCTGGCTTTCGGTGTACTTGCGGTAGAAGTACTCCACGCGGGTGGTGCCGTGGTGGGTGCGGATAAAGTCAATGATCATTTTGGGCAGGCGGTGTTTGCGGGCCAGGCGCACCCCTTCGGAAACGTGACCGATAATAATCTGGGCGCTCTCGAGATAAGTTTTATCGTCGTGGGGGTTTTTTCCGCCCTGGTTTTCGATGAAAAAATCCGGTTGTACGGTTTTCCCGATGTCGTGGTACAGGGCCGCTACTTTGACGAGCAGTGGGTTGGCGCCGATTTCCTGAGCGGCCGATTCCGACATATTGGCTACTTGCAGGGAGTGCTGCAGGGTGCCGGGCGCCTTAACGGCCAGTTGACGTAGCAAGGGCCGGTTCATGTCCGACAATTCCACCAGCGTAATGGAAGAGGTAAAGCCGAACATGCGCTCCAATAAAGGAATCAGCGGATAAGAGAGCATGGTCAGGAATACGTTCATAAAAATCCAGAAGTAAACCATCCCGTCTACCGATTCAAGGCTACCCTCCTGAATTAAAGAGAGCCCCAGGTAGGCAATGGAGTAGGTCAGGAAAATATTGAGCATGGAGTAGAAAAACTTGGTCCACTCCCGCGTATCCACGTCACTCAACAGCACTACGATGCCAGCCAAAATCTGAATAAAGGTAAATTCGAACCCCAGGGAGGATAAAAAGCTGGCGATCAGCACCACGATCAGGTGCGTAAAGAGGGCTAGCCGGCTGTTAAAGAAGGTTTTGATGACGATGGGCACAATACACAGGGGCAATATGTAGGCGCTCAGGGCATCGGTGATTTCCAGCAGGTAAACGAGATAACTGTATAGCACAATCCAGATGAAGATAAACATCACCTTTACGAAGCTCGAAAAAACTTCGGGCGCGCTGAGGCGCAGGTAAATGACAAAGACGCCGATGATCAGGGTCGTCAGTAGGAAATAACCGACGTAAACGCCCGTTAGCGAGCGGTTTTCGCTGATTTGCTCCTCGTACTGCGCTTTCAGGGATGCTAATTTGCGGTAGGCTTCATCCGTTACAATTCCATCGCGCGGAATGATCAGATCCCCTTTGCGCACCATCCCCCGGGAGCTAACGATTTCCGAGCGCATATCCTGACGGAATTTTTCCGTCAGCGCATCATTAAACTGAATGTTGGGTGTTATGCACTCTTCGATTAAAGGCAAAAGGAATTCCGTTTCCTGCAAGGCGCTTTGGGCCAGGGTATCGCTAATTTTCGTTTGGGCTTCTCCAAGGGTGTACAGTTCCCCCACGGTGGTGCGCCGGGTCTTATTGCCCCGCACCAAATTGATTGCGAAATTTTCGCCTTCCTGCGCGTGTTCCGAATTCAGCTTTATGATTCCGTGACTGTACAAACCGGAAAGCAAGCTGCGGCCGAAAGTGAGGTAAGGCTTGGGGTCGTTCAGAATTTCCCGGAATTGCCCGGCGGGCTTGACGTCTTCCAGCTGGCGGTTGAATCGCTCCTCGAAGCGGGCCTTTTGTTCGTCGGCCACATTCGGATCTAGTTTATAATAGGGGCGAAACGCCTCCTCCAAAGCAGCGTATTCCCTTTGTAATTCCTCATCGGGTTTGCGGATGGGATAGTCAAAAGGAGCTTCCAGATCCTCGTAGTGCCACTGTTGCCCGCGTTCAAAATGGTACTTGAACTTCACCTTATCGGGGTACAAGAAGCTGATAAACCCGATAACGGCCAGCACCATGGCGTATTTGAAGACATTTGGAAGCCGCTCCAATGTTGATTTCCACTTGCTACTCATACCCTGCAAATATAGCCAATCCTCAATAGTGCGGTGGATCAGCACATTATTGTTGAAAGATTACTAATACAAAATGCCGGTAAAAGAAGTTCAATGCAATCGCTATCGGTAAATTTTACGTGCGAGCGGGTAAGTTTGTTATGCCTTACGGGGCCGCCATTTGACTTCTTCTACGCCAAAGCGTTTGCTGAGTCCGCGCGCCAACATAAAAAAATAATCGGAAAGCCGGTTCAAATAGCGGATGAGTATATCTTCCACGGCCTCATGCTGCGACAGGGCGACGACTTGCCGCTCGGCCCGGCGGCAAACGCAACGAGCCAGGTGGCAGTAGGATACGACGACATGACCACCGGGAAGAATAAAGTGTTTGAGTTCGGGGAGTTCTTCATCGAGCCGGTCCATTTCCCGCTCCAGCACGGCAATATCGGATTCCCGGATATCGGGCACCGCCATTGATTTATCGGGATCGCTCGCCAGGTTGGAGCCTATGGTGAACAGACGGTCCTGAACGGATTTCAACACCTCCCGGATGTGCGCGTCTTCCACCCCGTCGCGCAGCAGCCCAACGTAGGCATTGAGCTCATCCACCGTTCCGTAAGAATCGATGCGGACGTGGCTCTTGGGCAATCGCTTGCCGCCGAAGAGAGAGGTTTCACCTTTGTCACCGGTCTTAGTGTATATTTTGAAGGACATGGATGTTCGTTTATGCGTGTTACAAATTTGGGAAGCGATGGCGCCTGTACCAAGCAGTAGTTGGTTGTAACCATTTACTAGGCTTAACCGTTGGCGCGAACGCAAAGGAAGCCAAATTTACCGGTCATAAACGAAAGGGCATAGCATTAACCCGGATTATGCATGAATTGATCTATTACGCGGCGCCATTCCTGGCCGTCCTCGTCATTCGCCGCTCAACGTATCCAGGGATACGCCTGCGCGGCTCCTTCCTGCGAGCGACCAGGCCTGGCAACCATTTGCGCCGCTCCCTACGAAAAACTCATGCATCATCCGGGTTAAAGGCGCATTTTGACCGTGGCTCCACACTACCTCCGGAAAAGCAGTTTTCGCGTTGAAGAAGACCGGCCCGGGAGCAAATCAGCTACCCGGGGCGGGATCGAAGACGCTGGCGATATTTTCGTTTTTCACGTCGCTTTCTACTTCTCCGTCGCGCAGGCGGACGATGCGGTGGGCGTGTTGAGCGATATCGGTTTCGTGGGTAACTAGAATGACCGTATTGCCCTGTTTTTGAATTTCCTCGAAGATCCCCATAATTTCGTAGGAAGTTTTGGTGTCGAGGTTGCCGGTGGGTTCGTCGGCCAGCAG
>CAYWHT010000255.1:0-6572 GCA_964458135.1 uncultured Saprospiraceae bacterium
ATACCGAAGTGAGGTAAAGGTCATAATGCAAGCTTAATACCAGCCCTACCGTTAGCAGGAGAAGCAGGCAGACCCGCAGGATGACGTTGATCTTAAATCTATACAGCACGAATAGGCGGGTTTTAAAACATTAAAGATCGTATTTGGCCATGCGCCGGTAGAGGGCGGCCCGGGTGAGCCCCAGCTCCTCTGCAGCCCGGGAAATGTTGCCCTGATGTTTGCTCAGCGCCTTGCGAATAGCCCAGCGTTCGATGTCGGCCAGGTTGTAGCTTTCAAAAGCCTGGGTTTTGCGGCTGTTGAGACCGGGTCTACTCTCCTGGCGTACAAAGTCCGACATTTTAAGCTCATCCCCCTCGCTGAGGATGACGGCGCGTTCTACGGCATGCCGCAATTCCCGGATGTTACCGGGCCAGGGATACCGTTGCAGATCGGCTTTGGTAGCTTCGGACAGCCGTAGGTTTGTTTTTTGGTATTTGCGGGCGTAAACCGAAAGAAAGTGATCGGCCAGCAAGGGAATGTCCTCTTTGCGCTCGCGTAGGGCGGGGAGCTTGATCTCCACGGTGTTGATGCGGTAGAGCAAGTCCTGGCGAAAAGTCTGCTCCTCCACCATCTCGTAAAGCGGCATATTGGTGGCGCAGATCAGCCGGATATCTACCGGCGCCCCTTCGTTGGAGCCGACGCGCCGGACTTCGCGGTTTTGTAGCACCGTCAGCAGTTTCGCCTGTAAGGGTAAGGATAGATTGCCGATCTCATCCAGGAAAAGCGTACCGCCGGTAGCAACTTCAAAGCGACCGGTACGGTCTTGTTCGGCGCCGGTAAATGCTCCTTTTTTATGTCCGAATAGTTCGCTTTCGAATAAATTTACGGGGATCGCGCCCAGGTCAACGCTGATAAATGCTTTCTCTTTACGCGCAGAACGCCGGTGGATCGCCCGGGCAATCAATTCTTTTCCCGTACCGTTTTCGCCGAGGATTAAGACATTGGCATCCGTTATGGCCACCTTATCCACTAAACCGAAGACTTCTTCCATGGAAGAAGATTGACCGATAATTTCTCCGAATTGCTGGTCGATATCGCTGGTGAGCACCTCCTGTTGCTGCCGGAGTTGCTGGATTTCCTTTTTGGATTTGCGCAGGCTGAGGGCCGAGTTCAGGGTAGCGATCAGTTTTTCGTTGCGCCAGGGCTTTTCGAGAAAATCCACTGCGCCTACTTTTACGGCCTCCACCGCCGTTTCCACATCGGCGTAAGCCGTGATCATTATAACGCTCGCCTCCGGTTGCAGTTCCATCACCTTTTGCAACCACTGCACCCCCTCCCGGCCGCTGGTATCTCCGCGACGAAAATTCATGTCCAGCAGAATAATATCGTAATTGTCCTGTCGTAACCGCCGGGGTAGTTGGTAGGGATTGTTCTCGGTAATCACACTGCTGAAGTGTTGGCGCAACAGCATTTTCAGGCTGACTAGAATATCCTCCTCATCGTCGACGATCAACACTTTAGCTTCCTTTTTCATGAATGACAGGCTCCTTATACTATATTTCGCAATGAATGGGTTACTAATAAAGATAAATATTGCAGCCGGAAGTTGCTCGCCTCATTACTTTCCCTTACGGAGGAGAAACCATTAGCCGATCAAGGTAACCCTTCAAAAATGCCTCAAGCATGTTAACCGACCCTCTAACGCCTTTTTTAGATCAACGGGGTTTCATCGTCCTCGACGGCGCTCTGGCCACCGAGCTGGAACGGCGCGGCGCCGACCTAAACGATCCCCTCTGGTCGGCCCGGGTCTTGTTGCAACAGCCGGACCTCATTCGGCGGGTACACCTCGACTATTTTCTCGCCGGGGCGGACGTGGCGATTACCAGCACGTACCAGGCGACTTTCCCGGGACTGCGCGCCCGTGGGCTGGAAGATACCGCCATTCGCCGGCTTATGCAACGCAGCGTGCAACTGGCTTGTGAAGCCCGGGAAACTTTTATGGAAAAGACAGAAGCCGACGGCCGCCTTCGGCCGCTGATCGCAGCTTCCATCGGCCCCTATGGCGCTTTCCTGGCAAACGGTTCCGAGTACCGTGGGCACTACGGGCTTACCGATCGGGCCCTGCGGGAATTTCACCGCCCGCGCTTGGAGGTGTTGGCCGAAAGTGAGGCCGACCTGCTGGCCGTGGAAACTATTCCCTGTTTGCAGGAAGCGGAGGTGTTGATCCGGCTCCTGGAAGATTATCCTCATTGCCGGGCCTGGATCAGCTTTTGTTGCCGCGATGAATCCCGCAATGCGCAGGGAGAAGACTTTGCGGAATGTATCCGGACGGTCACTGCCTCGCCCCAAGTCATTGCTGCAGGACTCAACTGCACGCCGCCACAGTACGCCCTTCCGCTGCTAAAGCGGGCGCGTGACCAGACCGAAAAGCCACTGGTGGTTTACCCCAATCGTGGCGAGCAGTGGGACGCCCAGAAGCACTGCTGGCTACCACACACCCAAGGCCTTCGCCTGAGCGATCAGGCGGTGGCCTGGCGCCGCGCCGGCGCGCATCTCATCGGAGGGTGCTGCCGCACCGGTCCGGCGGACATAAGGGAGCTCAAGGCCCTCCTGGAACGCTACATGGCCCGGTCGGATTTTAGTTAACTGAATGTAAACTAAAAGTTAAGTACACGTAAACAAGATGCAGATTGGTCAACTTCTAATGTAGAAAACATTAACGCATTAATTTACTATGGGTTACCGCATCAATAAAGACGAACCACTGGAATCGGGCTTTCAACGCATCGTTGCTGAGCAAATGGCGGAGGCCGCGGAGGTTTTACTCGACAAAGACGAAAAGGAGGACGCCGTGCACGAAGCGCGGCGCCGCTTTAAGAAGGTCCGCGCCGTCTGGCGTTTGCTGCGCGACCAAATCGGCTCGGAGGAGTACCGCCGGCGCAATATTTTTTTCCGCGACCAAGCCCGCCACCTTGCTTCCATGCGCGACGCCACTGCTCTGCTGGAGTCTTTGGATTTCCTGGAGCAACAATTCCTGGGATTTTTTAGCGAAGGCGCCACGGGGCAATTTCGGGAGTGGCTGGAATCTCACCATCAGGCGCAAAAGCTGGATCGGGAAAGCCTGGAAGCGGTTGCCCACCAACTCACCGAGCACCAGCCCGAAATTCTGGATTTCAGTATGGCTGGATACTCCCCGGAGATCATCGCCAGGGGAATAACCCGGGTCTACCGTCGTGGCCACCGCGCCCTGGAGCAATGCGAAAAATCGCCGAGTGAGGCCCGCATGCATGAATGGCGGAAGCGGGCCAAGTATCTGCGCTACCATTACCAGCTCCTGGAATTTATTTGGCAACCGATCTTCAACCCAACCGAGAGCGAGTTTCACCGCTTAACCGACCTGCTCGGCCAGCACCACGATCTGGCACTGCTCAAAGAAAAACTGGAATCCGCCAGAGGTCAAATCCAGGAAACCGGCCGCCAGGCGCTGCTCGCCCTCGCCGAACGGCAGCAGCATTTGCTCTACCAAGACGCGCTCCAGCTCGGCCACCTGCTCTACGCCGAGACGCCGGATGCGTTTGCCGAGCGAATGGAAGCGTATTTGGAAGTCGGGCTAGGGGAAGCCTAAGCTTGGCCGGGATTATGCACGAATTAATCTATTACGCGGCGCCATTCCTGGCCGTCCTCGTCCTTTGCTGCTCAATGTATCCAGGGATGCGCCCGCGCGGCTCATTCCTGCGAGCGACCAGGCCTGACAACCATTTGCGCCGCTCACTACGAAAAACTCATGCATAATCCGGGTTAACCGCCAGCTCTCCATCTTCATCCACGGCAATGTATTCGTTCACACTGCCCGATCCCGAACAGCGGATTGTTCGCAATCGAACACTTCATCACCTTCCTTTTGAACCGAAAACGGATAACCGTTTCATTTTCAAAAGAATAATATTATTGGCACATCCCTTGTAATTATTAAAAGAAAAGGAAATCACCCGAATTTTTTATTTAACACGAACCACCTCAAAGTCCTTTGTCATTATGGATCGAAAGATCAAAAAGAAAAAATGGCCGCTCGGGAAAATCCTGCTCTACGGAGGCATTGTCGTCGTAGCGGGGGTTCTCCTGGGCGCCATATTGCGGGATGCCGGAACTTCCCGGCTCAATGTAGAAGGGGAGCGCCTTTTAACCGACACCCTTCACCAGGGGGTATTTAAGGAGTACATCACCCTGTTCGGAATTGTGGAGCCGATCAAGACCGTTTACATCGATGCGGTGGAAAGCGGCCGGGTGGAGGAAGTTTTTGCGGAAGACGGGGCCATGCTGGATAAAGGTGATCAAATCCTACAGCTTTCCAATTCCGACCTGCAACTGCAGGTACTAAACCAGGAGGCGCAAATCATCCAGCAGATCAATACCATACGCAGTAACGAAGTTTTACGTGAACAGCAATCGCTCAATTTGCGGGAAACCGCCCTGGATATCGAATACCAAATCGATCTGTTCGAAGCCCGTACCGATCGCAATAAAAAATTGTACGCCGACAGCGTCATTTCCGAAGTGGAATACCAGGAAACCAAGGATAATTTCGAAAACCTTCTGCGCCGCCGCAAGCTGTTAAAGGCGACCATTAAGAAAGACAGTATGGCCAACCTCTTGCAGGAACAGCAAATGGAAAATACGCTGGACTTGATGGAGCGCAACCTGGAAATCACCCGTAAAAGTTTGGACAACCTGACGGTAAAGGCTCCCATCAGTGGTCAGCTTTCTTCCCTGGATTCCGAAATCGGTGAGCTGATTACCGAAGGTAGTCGCATTGCACAGATCGATGTGCTGGAAGACTACAAGCTCACCGCAGAAATTGACGAGTATTATATCTCCCGGGTTTTTCCCCAACAGAAAGGTTCTTTTACGATGAACGGCAAGGAATACCAGTTACTGGTCAAAAAGATCTACCCCACCGTGACCGACGGATCTTTTGAAGTAGGCCTCGTATTCGTCGACGAGCGGCCCCAAAACATTAAGCGCGGGCAATCGATCTCGCTGAAGTTATCGCTCAGCGATGAAACCCAGGCTACCCTGCTCGCCAAAGGCGGATTTTATCAATCCACCGGCGGCAATTGGGTCTACGTCGTCGATCCGAATACCGGTAAAGCCTACAAGAAAAACATCCGCATCGGGCGGCAGAATCCCAATTATTACGAAGTGATGTCCGGATTGCAGCAAGGAGATGTCGTCATCGTATCGAGCTATGACAACTTCGGCGATAAAGACGAATTGGTGCTAAAATAGTGGAAACCCTGCAACTTTGAGCCGGAAAAAGGCTCTTTACTAGCGCAACCAAAACCTTAACCTTCACCCGAAAAAGGGAAATATTATGATCAAGACCGAAAAGCTTTCCAAAGTGTACCGCACCGAAGAAGTGGAAACCACCGCCCTCAACGAGGTCAGCGTAGGCATTGGGGCGGGCGAATTTGTTTCCATCATGGGCCCCTCCGGCTGTGGCAAGTCTACCTTGCTCAACATTCTGGGCCTGATCGACAATCCCAGTGGGGGCTCTTACCACTTCCTCGACCACGAAGTTTCCAGGTATTCGGAGCGACAGCGGTCACATCTTCGGAAAAATAACATCGGCTTCATCTTCCAGAGTTTTAACCTCATCGACGAATTGACAGTTGCCGAAAATGTAGAACTACCCTTGATCTACACAAAAGTTGGCGCCAAGGAACGCCGCACCCGCGTCGACGAAGTACTCGAAAAGATGAATATGATGCACCGCAAAAATCACTTCCCGCAACAGCTTTCCGGCGGTCAGCAACAGCGGGTGGCCGTAGCGCGGGCCATCATCAACAACCCCAAGGTTATTCTGGCCGACGAACCTACCGGTAATCTCGATACCGCCAATGGCGACGACGTAATGAAAAACCTGGTTCACCTCAACCAGGAAGGCGCCACCATCATTATGGTAACCCACTCGCAGTACTGCGCCGAGTTTGGCGACCGGATCATCCGCCTGCTCGACGGGCAGATCGTTACGGAGAATAGCGTAGCGAAGCAGATGCTGTAGTCCGGTTTCAGCTAGTAGTTCTGCCAGCGGTGGATGCTCGGGGCAGCGCCTACGGCCCATAACTTGATTTTCGGATGTTTACCCTGCGAGTCCATTCAAAGCCTAAAATTTAGGCTACAAAGGTTCTGGCAGCCGCCCTCCAATGGTAAAATTTCCTTTTTGGTGTAGTTGCGGCCGCTAGAGCATTACCAAATACCTACTACCATGCTGCTCAACTACCTAAAAACCGCCTGGAGAAGCCTCGTCCGCCACCGGCTGTATTCTATTCTCAACCTATTGGGATTATCGGTGAGTATGGGTTGTGTGTTGCTCATCGCGCTTTACGTGACCAATGAATTGCGTTTTGACGCTTTCCATGAGCATACCGACCGAATTTTCAGGGTGCTGGAGCAGAAGCCTTCAGCGGAGGGAGACCGGAAGCTAGCCAGTGTATCCTTCAACACCCCCAACGTGGCGTTGGAGCAGATTCCCGAGGTTGAGAAAGCGACCAAACTAGTACACTGTGTAATAAGTAATTTTGCGCTTTGGCAGT
>CAYWHT010000256.1:0-6572 GCA_964458135.1 uncultured Saprospiraceae bacterium
GGATTAAGGTATACCATATGAACAGGGGGCCGAGAATTCTATCCATTGCGGTTTTCAGCGTGCTGGCCGTCGCCAGTTTTTTGCAACTGTTTAATTTGAAATTCGCCTTCGATTTCGAACAATTTTTTCCGGAAGGCGACGAGGACCTGGAGTTTTTCCGGGAGTTTATTGACAGTTTCGAGGCCGACGATAATTTTTTGCTTATCGCGATACGCCGCAAGGGAGGTGTTTTTGAGCGGGAATTTCTGGAGCGCTTCCACCAGTTTACGCTGGAAACGCGGGATTTGCCGCACGTAGAGCAAAGCCAATCGCTGACGAAATTCTCCTATCCCATCAAGACGCCCTTCGCCATTACGACCATTCCCGCCATTCACATCGATGATCCCTCCCGCTATCCATCCGATAGCAGCCGGATCATGAAAGATGAACGCTTCGTCCATAACCTCATCTCCGAAGATGGAGAAACCCTGGTCGTTTACCTCAAAACCGTTAACAGTATCCAGCTTAAGCAGGCGCGGGAACTCATGAGTGGGGTCAACGACCTGATGGACAAGCACCATTTTGAAGAACACCACTACCTCGGTCGCCCCTATTTTCAAAAGGAGCTGGTAGCCATGCAGAAGCGCGAGATCATCGTTTCGGCCATCGTTTCCGGCATCCTGGTTACCCTGGTCATGTGGTTTATCTTCCGGCGTCCCTGGGGCATCACCCTGGCGCTAATCAGCATCGCGCTGGGCATGTTGTTGTTCATGGGATTTATCGGTGGTTTTGGGCGGGAGCTCAACGCTATGGCGGCGCTCTATCCGGTGCTCATGATCATTGTGGGGACTTCCGACGTCATCCACATCATGTCCAAATACATCGATGAGTTGCGCAAGGGCGCCACGCGGCGGGCGGCCATCCGCACGACGATCAAGCAGATTGGATTGGCGACTTTGCTCACCTCGGTGACGACGGCCATCGGTTTTGCTTCTCTAATGACCAGCCGGATTGCGCCCATTCGCGATTTTGGTCTCAATGCCGCGGTGGGCGTACTGATTGCTTACGTCACCGTTATTCTATTTACGACCGCCTTGCTTTCCATGTTTGACACCCGGCATCTGGTCAAATTGGGTCGGGGGCAGGCCTTTTGGGAGAAGGCCATGGTTCACTCCTATCGTTTTACCTTGCATCACCCGCGCGGTTTGGCCTGGGGCGGAGCGGCGGCGCTGGCAGCCAGTCTGATCGGCATTTCCATGATCACCACCAATTACGACATCATCAACAATATGCCGATCGGCAAGAAGATTACGGAGGATTTCAAGTTTTTCGAGCGCAACCTCACCGGTTTCCGGCCGGTGGAATTGGCGGTGTTTGCGCAAGAAGGGTACGAAGCGGATGATTACGAGGTGGTTCGGCAAATTAACAAGGTGGAGGAGCATTTGCGGCAGGAATATCCTTCCCTGCGGGCCATCGGTTCGATTACTTCCGTGTACAAGAGCATCAACCGCATGTACCACAACAATCGCCCGGATGCGTACGAACTGCCCGGCAGCAAGGCGGAGTTTCAGCGCTACCGGCGCCTGGTGGAGCGGGTGCCGCAAGTCAACGTCAGCGTACTGGTGAGTGAAGACCGGCAAAAAGCGCGTATTTCTTCCCGCATCCTCGATGTCGGCGCCGATTCCATTGATCAGATCGGTCAACGCATCGACCGCTGGATCGCCGCCAATACGGATAGCAGCGTCGCACAATTTCGCCGCACGGGTACGGGCCTCATCGTCGACAAAAATTCGGAATACGTACGCCAAAGTTTGCTGGAAGGGCTGGGGCTGGCCGTTCTGATCGTCAGTTTGCTGATGGCGTTGCTTTTTCGCAACTGGAAGATGCTCCTTATCTCCCTGGCGCCGAATATTTTTCCCCTTTTATTGGCTGGAGCTTTACTCGGCTTTATCGGCATCGAGCTGGAGGCGGGCATTTCGATCGTCTTTGCGGTCATTTTCGGCATCGCGGTCGATGACACTATCCATTTCCTCAGCAAATACAAGCTGGCCATGGATGAGGGCATGAGTAAAGAAGCGGCGCTTCGCATCACTTTTACCGAAACGGGCAAGGCCATTTGCCTGACCACGGTAGTATTGTTTTTCGGCTTCCTGGTGATGCTCTTTTCGATACACCCACCCAGTGTGACCGTCGGATTGCTCATTAGCGTCACCTTGATCAGCGCCCTGCTCAGCGATATAGCTTTCATACCCTTGCTCATTCGCTGGGTCATGCCGGATCAACCGGACGGGGTGGAAAGGGATGACCTGCAGGAGCAACCCGTCAAGCTGAATGCTTGAGGCGGGGGGTAAGTTGCTTCTCCTTTCAATACTTAATGCAAACCGTCTTTGCGTCAGTAAAGAAGTGGAGGGTTTCCAGCCCGCCTTCCCGGCGGTATCCGGAGCGCAGGATGCGGTCAAGCGGAGGGCGGGGATCTTGCACCATCCAGCTATTGATCCATACCATGCCGCAACGCAGCTTTTCGGCTACGCGGGTAGCGCGGGCCACGTTTTTGGTCCAAACGGTAGCCGAAAGTCCGAACGAAGTGCCATTAGCCAATTCGATGGCCTCTTCTTCTGCATTCCAGCGGCAGCCCTTCGATGACGGCGGGCCGGAGAAAGTAGCCCCCCTCCAAATCTCCCTGCATTTCTATTCTTTTACCGCCACAAAGCACCGTTCCGCCTTCTACTTCTGCTAGCGCGATGTAGCTGAGCACCCGGTCGAGGTGGTCCTGGGAGATGAGGGCGCCGAGGTCGGTCACCGCAGAGGAGGGGTCGCCCACTTTCAGGAAGGCAGTGCGTTTGACGATTTCCTCCCGGAATTTTTCGTACAGCGATCGTTCGACGTAGATGCGAGAGGCGCAGTGGCTGATTTGCCCGTTATTGGAGAAGGAGGAGCGCAGGGTGTCAACCATCATCTGGTCGAAATGACAATCCGCAAAGATGATGTTGGCGTTTTTGGCGCCCAATTCGAGCGATAGTTTCTTGACCATGCCCGCCGTTTGCTGGGCGATCATCTGCCCCGTAGCCGTTTCGCCGGAAAAGGCGAGGGCGCGAATTTTGGGATGCTCGACGATAGCTTGCCCAGTGCGCTCAAAACTGCCGTGTACGATGTTGAGCACACCCGGGGGCAAGCCCGAATCAATGGCGGCCTTGGAAAGGAGAAAGGCAGTCATGGGGGTCAGCTCCGAAGGGCGGGCAATGACGCAGTTGCCTACCGCAAGGGCGGCGGCAATTTTGTGACTCAGCAGATACAAGGGCAAGTTCCAGGGAGATAGACAGCCTACGATGCCGATGGGCTGCCGCATGGTGAAGTGAACGGCCTCGCCTGGCAGGTGAAAAGCCTGGGATTCGAGATGCATAATGGCGGAAGCAAAGAACCGGAAGTTGGCCTGGGAACGGGGAATGTCGACGCTTTTAGACATGGAAAGCGGCTTGCCGGAATCTACCGTTTCGGCCCGCGCGTACAGTTCCATGTTTTGCTCGATGATGTCGGCCATCCGCATCAGGATGCGGAAGCGCTTTTGCGCCTCCATGCCGGCCCATGCCTGGGTGACGCGCTCGGCGGCTTCTACGGCGCGTTGAACGTCTTCGTCGTCGGAATCGGGCAAATAGGAATACACTTTTCCGGTTGCCGGATTGACGTTGTCCAGGTAATCCCCGGAATGCGCAGGCGCGAGCGCCCCGTCGATGTAATTTTTGATGTATTTTTCAGTTCCCATTGCCGTTGAATAAAGCTATCCGCCAAGCAGGGCGAAGCGGCGGCTATCGGTATATAGCAACTCGAAATTGCTCTAACCCGGATGATGCATGAATTGATCTATTACGCGGCGCCATTCCTGCAAGCGACCAGGCCTGGCAACCATTTGCGCCGCTCCCTACGAAAAACTCATGCATCATCCGGTTTAATGCGCTCAAACCATTTCGACCTCCGTATACTTATCGGTGGATAAAAGCTGTCCAGGGATTATCTTGCAGCTTTTGGGAGAGATGAGACCTTTTTCAAAACAAAAGTAACAATACCCCGACAAGGCGCCAAGCCGAATTTGCCAAACCGGAGCTCTTGGCCTGAGGATCAGCTTACAAGCTGCCGTTATTTTCGCGGTAGACGGCTGCGAGCACCACCTGCCCAACCGCCCGCAGGGTGCGTTTGCTTATGATGTCAATATCATCACCGTGGGTGTGCCAGTATTCTCCGAAGCCGGTTTCGGTAGCGGTGGATTGGTTGATGATATCGATCATCGGTATGTTAGCAATGGTATTGACAAAGTAGTGATCGTCCGTGACGGTGCCCCCGCGCGCCTGAATAAAATAGTTGCCATAGCCCATATTGCCAGCGAGTTCCCAAATTTTATTGACGAGTTGGGGAGCGTATTGCATGGAGATTTGCTCCTTGGCGAAACGAGCATTTTTAGCGCCCACCATATCGAGTAGAATGCCGTAGTCAGGATTGTAGCCTCCACGGTGTAGATTGCGCGCCCAGTACTGGGAGCCCAGCGCCCAGGTTTCGGCTTTTCCACCCCGTTCGCCGTAATCTTCCAGGTCGAAGAAGATAATGTCCACGCCCATATCGATGGGGTTTTGTTGTAGCTGCCGCGCGATTTCCAGCAAAACGGCCACGCCGCTGGCGCCGTCGTCGGCGCCGGGAATCGGTTCGTTTTCCCGGCTTTTATCAGCCTGGGGAGAATCGGCCATGGGGCGGGTGTCCCAGTGAGCCGCCAGGAGGATGCGTTTATTGGCCTGGGGATTGAACTGCCCGATGATGTTGCGGCCGTTCAATTTCTCCCCCGTATAGGCCTCCGCCTGGAAGGTTTGTTCGATGACCGCGGCGCCGTACGTGCGCAGCTGTGCGGCGAGCCAGTCGCCACACTGGCGGTGCGCCTCCGTCTCGGGGGCGCGTGGCCCGAAACTCAACTGTTTTTTCACAAAAGCGTAGGCGGTATCGCGCTCGAATTTGGGTACGGGCACCGAGCGACGACGACTAGTATTTTGCGATAGATCGTTCTCCACGGCGGTATTTTCGTTGCTGGGCTGGCAGCCCGCCACCCATAAAATAGCCAGGAACCCCAAAAAAAACGGAAAATTTGAATATGTAAGCTTCATATGATTTCGAAATAAGCGCTTCGGAAAGAATAGTTAAAGGTCATTGGCTCCTCGGTTTGGGTCAAAATGTTTCCAGCCCGGAGCGGTGATGTTGTGCAGGCGTCCCTTCACGGTATGCAGTTTTAAGCCCTCCGAAGCCTCTACAATTTCACCGGCAATGTAGATGTCGGGAAGATACTTCACTTTCTCCAGATCCTGAGGATCAACGGTGAAAAGGAGCTCGTAATCTTCCCCTCCGCTCAGCGCACAAGTAACGGGATCCAGCTTAAACTCCAGCGCCTGCGTCTGGGCGTCGGGATGGATGGGGATGCCGCTCTCTTCAATGAAGGCGCCGACCTTGGATTGCCGGCAAAGGTGAAACAGTTCGGAAGCCAGGCCATCGGAAATATCCATCATGGCGGTGGGTAATAATTGCGACTTTTCGAAGACTTCAATCATGTCTCTGCGGGCTTCGGGTTTAAGTTGCCGTTCTAGCAGGTAGGATTTTTCTTCAAAATCGGGTTGCACGTTGGGGTCATCGAGGTAGATCTTTTTCTCGCGCTCCAGAATTTGCAGGCCCAGGTAGGCGGCGCCGAGATTACCGCTAATGCAAATCACGTCGCCAACTTTGGCGGTGTGCCGGTAAGTTAACTTTTCCGCATCGCCCGAGCCCAGGGCGCTTACGCTAATGACCAGGCCCTTGCGGGAAGAAGTGGTGTCGCCTCCCACGAGATCGACACCGTATTGATCGCAAGCCAGTAATACGCCGGCGTACAATTCATCCAGCGCCTCCACCGAAAAGCGGTTGGATAGCGCCATGGAGAAGGTTAGCTGTCGTGGGCGGGCGTTCATCGCGTAGATGTCCGATAGGGTGACGATCACGGCTTTGTACCCCAGGTGTTTAAGTGGGGTATACACCAAATCGAAATCGATACCCTCCACGAGTAGCTCCGTGGAAAGCAAGGTGGCTTGCCCGTCGTGATTCATTACGGCGGCATCGTCACCGACGCCCTTTGAGCTGGAGCGATTGCGCAATTGGACACGCCTGGTCAAGTGCTCGATCAAGCCAAACTCGCCTAGTTCATTGATTTCCGTTCTTTCCGGATGCTCCCCGGATGGTTGCTTGCCTTCTGCCATTAAATCGATTACTGGTTCTTTATGCGGTAACCACAAAATACTATTCGACAACCAAATAACCTACCCGACGCTTTATTGGTTTTGGCGGGGTGGTGGTTTTTGGATCGGACTTGTGGTATCAAGCGGCGGCTTTTTCGTTAATAGTGCGCCAACCCAAAATTTGTGATGTCTGACTTGCTCTTTTTTCACCTCGCTGCGTTAAAAAGCCTCGCCGATGCTTAAGCATCGCCTGCGTTTTTTGCCCTGACCCTGCGGTTGGGATCCCGGACTTGCGAGCTAAGCCGGATTATGCATGAATTGATCTATTACGCGGCGCCATTCCTGGCCGTCCTCGTC
>CAYWHT010000257.1:0-6557 GCA_964458135.1 uncultured Saprospiraceae bacterium
TCGCCAAAATACCCCTCCCAAAACATCAAAGAACTTATTACACAGTGTACTAGTAAATCAAATTGATTATCAAAAGCAAACGCAACGTCATGAGAACTAAATTTGCACTCACGCTGCTCCTGTTAGCGGGCGTCAGCACCGCTCTGTCGGCCCAAAATTGGTTGACTGGGGAATGGAATGTGACGGGAACCAATCCCGAGGGCGATGCTTACGAGGGCGCCCTCGAAATCGAAGCCGACAATCGCCCACTGTACAAGCTGCAATGGGAAGTCGATTACGAGGACGAGCCCGATACTCAAACCTTTCCGGGCACGGCGCTTTTCGACAAAGAGCGCAACGTCATGTACGCCGCCTACGGTATCGGCACCCTGCGCTACGGCCTGGTATCCTACCCGCTGAACGAGAAGGGGGGGCTGCAGGGTTCCGGCAATTGGACTTCGCACCAGGGCGTCGGCGCCGAGCTACTGGCCGGTAAGCTGAACCGCAGAAGGATTGCCGGCACCTACCAGGTGGTGGGCCGTCGCTCCAAGGGCGATGTCGAAATGGGCGCTTCCGAAACCTACGAGGGTACCCTTAAGGTTAAAAAAGATGGCGACATGTACCGCCTCGAGTGGTACCTGGGCGACGGCACCCCCTACAAAGGGTTTGCCTACAAGACCGAAAACGCCCTCGTCGGCGCCTGGGGCATCGGCGGCTCCTACGGTTTGGAAATCTACACCTTCAACGAGGACCGAGAGAGCGCGGAATCGATTTGGATGACGCCAAATTACGGTGAAGGGAAGGGTAAGGAGATGATTACTAAAAGGTAGTTGGTAGTTGTCCTCCTGCCCCGGCCGGGTAAACCCAGTAGTGCGAACCGCGAATGGAATGGCGGCATTAAAGGAGAAGTAACCATTTTATGAGAAGAGCTTCAGCGGGGCATCCGGCCTATGGGGGGCATCAAAACTACAATTGGTCTTCAGAAGGCAATTTTAGTTTTAAAAGGCGAGCTTACACCCAACAACTTGATCCGCCCTGTTGGATACTCCTTTTCCGAAATTTGTGGCGATAGTGTTCGCGTAAGCTCGACTTTTGATACCCTCTATAGTCTGACAACTCAGGATTTGTGAAAATATGACGCCGCTATTTTTTCGGCTGGCAAGGCGGAAAACGTAGGCATAGCCTAAGTTCTGTCGAGGCTTTCCAACGCAGCAAGGCGGAACTCCGAGGAGCGAAGCGACGATCAGCGAAGCTAAAAAGAGCAAGTCAGAATTCACAAATTTTGGGTTGTCAGACTATAAATAAGACGATTAGCTGGTGCAGGCGAGCCGTTTGGAGGGGATCTTCCGGTTCCAGGAGCATCCCCAAAAAGGCTGTGCTCCCCCGGAGTGCCAAGTCATCATTAAAACACCCCCTTGCTACAATTCGTCGACGCCTAGGGATGCGCCGAACCGGCCAAACGCCGGCAGACTATAATTCGCGATTTGCGGAGTTAGTACGTGTGGGGCGCTTCTCGGGTGGCCCGCCCTTTCAATGGTTTACCAGATTCGAAGGTGGGTTTTAACGTTTTGTTTATTGTAGAGATGCGGATGATCAGAAGGTAGGTGGGTGTAAAACATTAATAAAATGTTTAATAAAATAGCGCAGGCGCAGTCGTCGTTCGCCTCAAAAGCACAAAATCTAAGCAAGCACTAACACAGCCTCTCTAAAAAATCTCTCCGATAAAAAACAAAAACAATCCAATAATCACGTACACCACACTAATGATCCGCACGGTCAGATTGTAATTTTGCCGGCGTTTCTGGATCGCTTCATTAATAATATTCTCGACTTTCTTTTTGGACAGATAATTGCGGGTTGTAGCGATCCACTGGTCGAGTTCCCGGCGCGAGAGGGTGAGGTCGCGATGGTTGTTCCAAAGTTGGAAGGCGAGGGAGACGAAGTAGTAAATGGCCAGCCCTTTGAGCAGGTAGAGCATGTATTCGTTGTCGAGCAATTCTTCCAGCTCGTCAAAGTCGGTTTTGCTGAGTAGGCCGAAGGCGGTAAGGAAGAGCGCGGCCAGTACATCGCGGAAGAGCGCCTCGGTCATGGCTTTGATTTTTTCGTTATAGGTTCGCGACTGGTGTTGTAGGCCGGAGAGGAGGTTGCGCAATTCGCGGTAGTAGGCGTCTTTGCGGTTGAGGATGACGAAGCGGTACTGGTCGCGCGCCTGTTGGAAGGCGTCCTCCAGGTGTTTTTGGAGGCCGGCGTACAAAGATTGCGTTTTGCTTAGCTCCAGCGAAAGGCGGTCGCAGAGCAATTCCAGGCGGGTGTCGGGGCGTTCTTCGTAGCACCAGGCCACCGCCTTTTCCAATTGCTTGACGACCTGGAGGGTCGGCTTTTCCGCATCTTCCAGCAGGGGGAGTTCCAGCCGCCGCAATCCCTTGATGCGCACTCGCTTGGGGCCGTAAAAGTCGTTGGCCAGTGCGGCGGCCAGCGTCAGGTAGCTGTTGCGCAGCAGTGGTTCATCGATCGCCGGTATTCCCGAAAGGTGATCGATCTGAAAAAGGGCGGGGCGAATGGCCGAATGGGTGCTGGTGTGTACGCGCACCTGGCTTCGCACCTGAGCTGCGGTGGGCAGGAGGCTCGCCGGCGTCGGATAAGTTTCGGCCGCTTCCAACTGCGAGGGTGGAACGATCAAAAAATGGGGGCCGCCGGCGAGCTCTGCGGCCTCGAACACCAGGATGCGTTTGGGAGATTCCGTTGCCAGGAATTCCTCGCAAGCAAAAGGGTTGAGCTGCTGCAGCCACCGTTGAAAGTCTTCCAGCCGGTAGAAGAAAAGATAGCCTTCCGGGCAGCCAATAGTCTGCAAAAACTGGTTTTTATTGATCCGGCAGGACCAGTGGCTGTAGCCTTGCCCCTGGGTTTCGACGATCCGTTGTCGTTCCTTATCATCGACTGCGATTTCGTCTGCCTCAAGGCTTAGGTAATCGGTGGAAGTGCTTAGGTCAAACAGTTTCTGCACCCACCGGCTGAATTGGGGAAATACCGCTCCGGAAAGCGTTAGGCGATCGCTCTTCTCTGAGAAGGCGCTGCGGTGGCCGGAGGTTTGGTCGACCAGCGCCAGCAGTTCCGATATTTTGTGGGCGGCGCTCATTTTTTGAATTCGATATCTTCGGTGCGGATAATGATCTGGTAGACTTTTTCCCCGGTTTCGTCGGGTTCCCGGATCTCGATAAAGTTGGCGGCCATGGAGCCTTTGAACTCGATGCGCACCCCTTCCTTGGTGATCATCCGGCCAGGCTTGTCGGACAGCGCCTCGTAATCAGGACTGTAAGAAACCGCGCTAATGCCGGTTTGGTCGAGAACATTGCGGAAAGAAGCCGTCAGGGTGGGGCGCAGGTCTTCGGGTTCTTCGTGCAGCATATTGTCTACGAACTCGTCGGTCTCGAACACCGGGTGGCTTTCCATATAGTCTACGGCTTTTTCTTTGTAGTGCCCGGGCAGGGCGCTGAGTTCTTCTTTGTTGGAGCGCGCCCATTCGAGGGCGGTTGCTACGGTTTTATTCATCCAGCTGACGTCGGTTTCGAGGGGTTTGATCTGGAGGAAGTCGGAGAAGTAGCGCGAAACGGTGGGCTGGCTGCCGGTGGCGCGGTCGTTGGCGAGCACGTCCCAGTCATATTGCTTACCCACATCCACGATGGCAACCTTTTGGATGGCCTCTTTGCTTTGCACGATAGGATTAGTCACTTCGCGCAGGATGGCGTGCGAGGTTTGGGCTTCATCCTGGACGACAAAGTCGAGCACTTTTTCGTAATCCATTTTGACGAGGAAAAGCAGTCGGCCCGCCTGGGGCAGGGCTACCAGGGCGATGATAAAGATGCCGTCGTTGACGTTGCCGCGGTGGTAGCTGTGGAAGCTTTGGGCGAGGCGTTTGGTGGCGGCGACGAAGTTTTGGTTGGGGGTGGTTACGAGTTTGTCGATGTCCTGGTAGGTGCTGGAGTTTTCAGGGTCGATAAACTGGTACTCTACGGAAGTGGCAGCGGCCAGTTTGAACTGCTCGCGGAAAAATTCGAATTGGCTCTGCACGAGCGGCACCGCGTCCAGAAAGCGGGGGCCTTCGGCTTCTTTGGTGATAATGTGGAAGATAAAGTGCTCGATTTTGAGCTCCGCCAGGTCGCGGGGGCTGAAGTGTTTTGGCATGGAGTTATTTTTTGTTTTAAAGTTAAGGGTAGGTTTGGTTTTATGCTACCTGGAGGGGCGAAATTTTGACCGGGATGGAACGCGAAGCTGCGCTTCGCAATGGTCTGGACCGTGATGGACGTGATTTTTTGGATTAAGAGGAGTTAAAAATTTCGGGGGTGAAATGCTTTTTTGGCTACTGCACAGAAACTCATGTTTGGCCCCGCTGAGGCCTACTTCGTTGGAAAGATGGAAATATAGGATGAACGAAAGCCGCTTTTCGGCACGCTATTTCCATTTTACCCGGCGGACGCAGGAGGACGGGTCCACCCGATAAATCGACTTTTCGGAGCGCATTCACCATTCCTGCTTGCCCTCCGGCAGCTACGAGTTACCCATAAATCGGCCGCGGGATGGTTTCAGAGGGCTGAAATATTATAGCTATGGCAGCCCTTCGGGCTGCTTAAAAAAGAGGTGTGTAACTCGTAGCCTCCGGCCCGCCTCCCGGGGGGCAGCAGGCACTATTGACCATCCACTTTGTACCCCACCGTCGAATCGAGTGTTCCAAAATTTCCCCCGTTGTCGTATTGCGCGTCATTTGGTCGTTTTCGCCGGTGGTGGATTTTTCCAAACCTTTTAAAAAGTAAAAGTGTCAAATCTGTTAGGAAGCTTAATGTCAAAATAATTACATCTATGACTACTTTAAAGATCGGGGTAATCGACCTCGTCAGCAAAGCTCCCACCAGCGCGTTATACGCGCGGATTATGCACGCTAATTTGGCGAGCATCATGCCCCAGGTAGTCGCTACCTGGTGCCGGCAGGAAGGCCACGAGGTAAAAATGGTCTGCTACACCGGGCGGGAAAAGCTGGAACAGGAGTTGCCGGAAGAGGTTGACGTCGTCTTTATTTGCGCCTTTACCCAGGCGGCTTTGCTGGCCTATTCCCTGAGCAACTATTTCCGGAGTAATGGCAGCATCACCGTGCTGGGCGGCCCCCACGCTCGCTGTTATCCCGATGATGCCGTTCAGTATTTCGATTACGTCACCGGCTTTACGGATAAAACAACCATCAACCGGATATTGGAAGAACGGGCTCCCGGAGTTCCTACCGGCCAACATTTGGTGGCCAACCGGCAACCGTCACAACTGCCGGGCGTGGTGGAACGCTGGCCCATCATTGAGCCCATCCTGAAAAAAGCGCCCTTTTTCAAAATGATCCCCATGATCGGGAGCATGGGCTGCCCGTATACCTGTTCCTTCTGTATCGATGCCGCCGTGCCTTACCAGCCGCTGGATTTTGATCTAATGAAAGAAGACTTGCGCTTCATCCACCGGAAGTTTAAAAAACCTCCCATAGTGGCGTGGCACGACCCTAATTTCGGCATCCGCTTTAACGACTACATGGAGGCCATCTCCGAGGCCGTGCCCAGGGGGGGAGTGCGTTCCGTAGCCGAAAGCAGCCTCTCTATTCTGACGGAACCGAACCTGAAACGCATGCGGGAAAACGGCGTGATCGGCATGCTGCCGGGCATCGAATCCTGGTACGAGATGGGCAACAAATCCCGCACCTCCCGGCTCGAAGGGATGAAAAAAGTGGAAAAAGTATCGGCCCACGTCAATACCATTTTGCAATATATTCCGTATCTGCAAACCAATTTCGTTTTGGGCCTGGATAGCGACGCCGAAGAGGAGCCCTTCGAGCTCACCAAACGATTTATCGATAAATCGCCCGGCGCCTTCCCGGGCTATTCCATCCTAACTGCCTTTGGCGAAGCCGCGCCCCTCAACCTCCAATACCAGGAAGAAAAGCGGGTGCTTCCATTTCCCTTCCATTTCCTCAATAACCACCTGGCGATGAACGTCAAGCCCAAAAATTACGAGTGGCTGGATTTCTACGACAAGGTGATCGACCTGACTGCTTACACTTTCTCCAATAAAGCCATTTACCGACGGTTAAAAGCTAATCCCCATTTCACCACCAGATGGCTGAATGTGGTGCGCGCCATTTCCTCCGAGGGGTACGGCCGGCTGCGCTTCTTCAACAAGGTGCGTAAGCAATTGAAGGAAGACTCCTCTTTCCGGGCTTATTTCGAAGGGCAAAGCACGGTGCTTCCTCCTTTTTACCTTAATATCATTGAGAAAGATTTAGGTAAGTGGTGGGATTGGCTGCCGGAAGGGGCGGTGTATCATGATCAAAATGCGTATTTAAAGAAACAAGCGACGACCGTTAGGAGTGGTGAATTTTGAAGCTTGCCCGAGCCAGGTGGGTCGCTAGTGCTTCGGGAACTAAGTGAATGAGCGTTTTCGCGGCTTGCCTGGCTGGCTTTTGGGAACCACTCAGGGCACTAAGAGCACTAAGATCTTACTGGGCGCAAACCAAATTGTCGCTTTGGAACTTTTGCAATAGTTTACATAGT
>CAYWHT010000258.1:0-6555 GCA_964458135.1 uncultured Saprospiraceae bacterium
CCGAAGAATGATGTGGGGAAGGTTGATCGGAGGAAGTTGTTTGATTTTTGATTTTGGATTTTGGATTTTTGATTTTTGATTTTGGATTTTGGATTTTGGATTTTGGATTTTAAGATTCTGAAAGTCAGATTTATATACAAATATTGAGTGCTAAATAGGAAGAGCAACGCAGCCTTTCGCCAAGAGGCGCCGCCAGATAACATCCACTCCTTCCACAACCAAAAAACACCATGCAATCACTAACCCAAAAGCTCCGGTACGGATTTCTGCTGGGGATCCTCATCGTTTCCGTGAACTGCGGCGCGCAGAATGGCGCCCCCGCCGTCTCTGGGGGCCGGGGCATCGGCATGAACACCAGCGGGGTCAACTTTCGGGATGTGCATGCCGCCTTTGGCAATCCGGCCGGATTGACAGCCGTGGAAAGCTGGGCGGGCGCCTTACTGGCCGAAAACCGCTTTTTGGTGAGCGATATCCGTTCGCTGGCGCTGGCCGCGGCCTATTCCTTGGAGGGCGCGGGAAGCTTCGGTCTGCGGCTACAATATTACGGCTTCGACGCCTACAATGAGCAGCAGTTCAGCCTGCTGTACGCCCGCCCGCTGATGGAGGGGCTGAGCATCGGCGCGGGCTTCGGCATTTTCAACACCCGGATCGCGGAGTACGGCGGCAAGCTGCTGCCCGTAGTTGAAGTTGGGTTGCAAGCGGAACTACTTCCCGGTGTCCAAATGGGGGTGCGGATACACAATCCCATCCGTATGGAAGTAGTGGAAGATGAAAATATGCCCACCGTCTTCACCGCCGGTCTGGCCTACGCCCCCTCCGATCAGCTCCTGATGAACCTGGAAGTGGAAAAAGATATCGACTTTCCCGCCCGCGTGCGCGCTGGATTGGAATACGCCCTGATCGATCCGCTGCAGTTGCGCCTCGGGGTGGCTACCGAGCCCACTACCCTGTCTTTTGGTTTGGGGTTGCGGGTGCGTCAGGGGCTGCGGCTGGATTTCGCGTCGAGTTACCACCAGTGGTTGGGGTTTTCACCGGGTTTGGGGGTGGTTTATGTGCCGGATAGGTAGTATTGCGAATTAGAGCGATTTTCCGGTTCCATGGGCATCCCAAAAAAAGGCTGCTCCTACGGAGCGCCAGGCCGTCTTTAAAGCTTATCTTTTCTATAATCCGGCTGCACCCAAAGGTGCGCCTTCGCGAAGAAGCCACAAAGCGTATCTTTTCTGCATACCGGCTGCGACCATGGGGGCGCCTAATCGGTCTCTCACCGATATTTTGAATAGCGATTCGCATGGGTAGTTGGATGGGACGTGGGGCTTCCGTAGGAAATTTTATTACTTGCAAGGGCTTAAGGTTAAATGCCCATTCGCAGATTCCTGACATCCACATCCACCCTAAAACCTTTAACATTATTGCAAATATGAATCTTCTGATCGTTTCCGCCACCCCCTTCGAAATCGCCCCTTTACAGCACCAGTTGGAACACAGCTACGTGCGCTACGGCGATTATCAATACCAGTACGGCGAGATCAACCTGTCGATCCTGATTACCGGGGTCGGGCAGGTGCAGACGGCTTACGCATTGGGTAAGATGCTGGCTGCCAAAAAATTTGATTTGTGCATCAACGCCGGCGTTGCGGGCGCCTTTCACCGGGCCTGGGAGCTGGGCGAGGTGGTGCAGGTCACCGAGCAGACTTTTGCCGATCTGGGGGTGGAAGAAGCCGACGGCCGGTTTCGTTCCGTCTTTGACCTGGAGCTCATTCATCCCGACCAGGCGCCTTTCAAAAATGGCAAGCTCATCAACGAGCAGGCTTCCGATTTCAACTTTCTGCCCGGCGCCAAGAGCATCACCGTCAACCGGGTGCACGGCAGCGCCGAGAGCATCCGCGCGGTAGTCGAAAGCAGGGCGCCCGATGTGGAAAGCATGGAGGGCGGGGCCTTCTTCTACGTTTGCCTCAACGAGGGCGTGCCCTTCCTGGAGATCCGCGCCCTGTCCAATTACGTGGAGCCGCGCGACCGTCAAAACTGGCAACTGGAATTGGCCATTAACAATTTGAATGAAGTATTGGGCAAAATTTTGAAATCTTTTCAGGAGATGGGTGGGTAACGCAGGCAGGCGTTTTTGATTCTACCGACTTCCTGCTATCTTGATCTTAGAGCTTGCTTGGATGTTGCTGTTGAGGCGAACGCCACCAAAGCAACATCCAAACAAGCTTTTAAAACCAGATTCGCCGATGAAACCCTCAAGAGTCATTTTTTGGTCCGTCACGGTTGCCCTGGGCGGCTTCCTCTTCGGATTTGATACGGCGGTGATCTCCGGCGCCGAGCAGTCGATACAATCGCTCTGGCAACTCAGCGAGACCACCCACGGCATTGCGGTAGGCATTGCCCTCTACGGCACCATATTGGGGGCTTTATTCGGTGGCGTGCCGGCGGATCGCTTCGGACGGAAAAAGACGCTCTTCTGGATCGGCATCCTGTATCTGCTATCGGCTATCGGTTCGGCCCTTTCGCCAAATCCTTATGTATTTATGGTGTTTCGTTTCATCGGCGGCCTGGGGGTCGGTGCTTCTTCGGTGGCGGCGCCCATGTATATTTCGGAAGTGGCGCCCGCCAAAGCGCGGGGCTGGATGGTGGCCTTATTTCAGTTCAATATCGTATTCGGCATTCTGATCGCCTACTTTTCTAACTACCTGATCGGCTATTTCGATGTGGGTGGCGGGGAGTCCTGGCGCGTGATGCTGGGCGTGGAGACGATTCCGGCTCTTTTGTTTTCGGTGCTGGTGATGTTTGTCCCGCGCAGCCCGCGCTGGTTGCTGGTCAAGCGCAATGATCAGGAAGGCGCCCGGGAGGTGTTGCAGCTGATCGTGCCGCCCGATGAAGTGGAGCAAAGCATCTCCTCCATCAAGTGGAGCGATCACGATAAGGGGACCACCCAGCTGGGGCAGTTCTTCCAGAAGCGGTACCGCATTTTGATCCTGCTGGCCTTCCTCTTCGCCTTTTTCAACCAGCTATCGGGCATCAACGCCATCATCTATTACACCAAACGGATTTTTGAGATGACGGGGCAAGGCGCCAACGCCGCCCTGGCTTCTTCGGTGGGCGTGGGATTGGTCAATATGCTGTTTACCATCCTGGGCATGTTCCTCATTGATCGCTTCGGGCGCAAGCAATTGATGTACCTCGGTTCCTTCGGCCTGATCCTTACCTTGGGGCTGGTGGCTTACTCCTTTTTCAGCGTGCCGGACCTGAGCGCGGCTCCGGAAGTGTTGGCCGCGCAACTCAGCGCCATCCCAGTGCTGCTCTTTGCCTACATCGCCTTTTTTGCGGTTTCGCAGGGCGCGGTCATCTGGGTATTTATTTCCGAAATCTTTCCCAATGAGATCCGGGGCTACGGCCAATCGTTCGGCAGTTTTACCCACTGGGTGTTTGCCGCCATCATCTCCAGCCTGTTTCCCGCGGCGCTTGCCCGCTTCGGGCCCGGAACCCTATTTATGTTCTTCTCCTTGATGATGGTCTTGCAATTGCTCTTCGTCTGGCGGTTGATGCCCGAAACCAAAGGGGTTTCGCTGGAAGAGCTCGAACGACAACTTATCGGAGATGTGGAAGAATCATCCGAATACGTCAAGGCCGAAAGCTCGGCCGAAAAAGAATAGCTTATGCAACCCGTACAGATCGTCTGCTTTGGAGAAGTATTGTGGGACATCCTCCCCCGGGAGAAGATGCCGGGCGGCGCGCCCATGAACGTGGCCCTGCACCTGCACAGCCTCGGCATCCCGTCGGCCATCATCAGTCGCACGGGCGATGACGAGCTGGGGTCGGAGCTCCGCAACTACCTGGAATTGCGCACGGCGCCGACCGACTGGATACAGATCGACCCCCGTCAACCGACCGGCCAAGTCATTGCCGACCTCGGCAATCGCGACGAGGTGCATTACGAAATCGCTAAACCGGCAGCCTGGGATTATATCGAAGCATCACCCGAAGCCGTCCGGCTCGTCGAGCAGGCCGATGCGCTCGTCTACGGCAGCCTCGCCTGCCGGATGCCGACTTCCCGCAGCACCCTGATGGCGTTGTTGGAAAAGGCCGCCTGGAAAGTCTTCGATGTCAACCTGCGCAAGCCCCATTTCGACAAGGCCATTCTGGTTGACCTGCTGGAACGCAGCCACCTGGTCAAGATGAACGAAGAAGAGCTGAACCAGATCGCGGGCTGGTATTCTTCCGCTTCCGCCTTGGAGGAAAGGCTCTCCGTCTTACGGGACCATTTCCAGTTGGACGCCCTGCTGGTCACCCGGGGCAAGGAGGGCTCCATCTATTTTGACGACCGGGGCATCCTTCACCAGCAAGCCTACGCCGTCACCGTGGAAGACACCATCGGCAGCGGCGACGCCTTTCTGGCGGGCTTCCTCTCCCGGCGCATCCAGGGGGCCGACCCCGGCGAAAGCCTGGCCTTCGCCAGCGCAACCGGCGCCCTCGTAGCCTCCCGGATTGGCGGCACCCCCTTAATCAATCCGGGGGAAATCAAAGCCCTAATGGCGCGCAACCTTTCGGATTTGTAGGTTGACGTCACAATACCCGAATAAAGCCGAGGGCGCCAAACCCGCCGGCAACCCACTATTTTCACCCGATCCGAAGGAGGACGGGCGTCAACAACCAAGCACTAACCATGAACCCAACCCAAAACACTGCTCTCACAGCCACCATCTTCCTTTTATTAACATCCATTTCCTCCTGCACCACCGAAACCCAGGACACCATGGCCGAAGATCCACCCTACCAGGAGCAACACCGCCCCCAATTCCACTATTCCCCTCCCGGCCATTGGATGAACGACCCCAACGGCATGGTCTACTACGATGGCGAGTACCACCTCTTTTACCAGCACTATCCCGACAGTAACGTCTGGGGGCCCATGCACTGGGGCCACGCGGTGAGCCCCGACTTGGTGCATTGGGAGAATCTGCCCATCGCGTTGTACCCGGATTCGCTGGGTTACATCTTTTCGGGCAGTGCGGTGATTGACCGGGAGAACACCTCCGGCTTTCAAGGCGAGAGCCCCCACCCGCCGATGGTGGCCATTTACACCTACCACGATACGGCCAAAATGGAGGCGGGGAGAGCCGACTTCCAAACCCAGGCCATCGCCTACAGCACCGACCGCGGCCGCTCGTGGACCAAATTCGAGGGCAACCCGGTGGTGGCCAATCCCGGCATCCGCGATTTTCGCGATCCCAAGGTTTTCTGGCACGCGGATAGCGAAGCCTGGGTGATGATCTTCGCGCGGGGCGACCGGGTGCGGCTGTACACTTCGCCCGATCTCAAGAACTGGGAATACGCCAGCGAGTTTGGGGCCAATACCGGCGCGCACGGGGGTGTATGGGAGTGCCCCGACCTGTTTGAGCTGCCTATTGAAGGCGCCGAAGAAACGCGCTGGGTCATGCTGGTGAGCATCAACCCCGGCGGCCCCAACGGCGGATCAGCCACGCAGTACTTCGTGGGCGATTTCGACGGCAATACCTTCACCCTCGATTCGGATTACGCCGCCTCGCTCGAAGGGCGGCAGGAAACCGGCTGGGTGGATTACGGCAGGGATAACTACGCCGGCGTCACCTGGGCGGGGGTGCCCGAGGCCGACGGCCGCCGCATCTTCATGGGATGGATGAGCAACTGGCAGTACGCCGAGCTCGTCCCCACCATCGTCTGGCGCAGCGCCATGACGCTACCCCGCCACCTGAAGCTGCGACAGACGCCGGAGGGGTTGCGCCTCGTCTCTAAGCCCGTGCGGGAGTTGGAGCAACTGCGGCGCAGCAATTACACGCTCCAAGACCTGGAGGTCACCGACAGCCTGGCTTTGACTGACAGCCTGGGCTTTGGTCCGCGCACCCTGGAGGCGGAGCTCGTCTTCGAATTGCCCGGAGCGAGCCAGGCCAAGGTGTTCCTGGAAGCGTCTAACGGGCGGGGGCAGTACTACCGCTTGGGCTATAATGCGGCTTCGGGGCAGTATTTTAGTGACCGGACGAATTCGGGCAAGGTGGATTTTTCGGATAAATTTGCCGCTGCGGTGCATACTGCCCCGCGGATTATGGATGGAGATACGGTGCGGATGCGGGTGTTTTTTGATGTCGCTTCCGTGGAATTGTTTGCCGATGGGGGGGTGCGTGTGATTACGGATATTTTTTTCCCGGAGCCGGATTTTGACCGGCTGCGTTTGGTTTGTGAGGATGGCGAGGTGTTAGTACGGGAGGCGCGGTTTTTTGAGTTGTCCTCAATTTGGTGAATGGTGGATGGTGGCTGTGCTGACTTGCTCTGTGCGGGGTTATTCAAATAACGGCGTCATCTGATTCGCGAACCCTTGATTGTGCGGGCAAAATTAGACCTTGAACATTAACTCTGGAAAACGCTTGCTTCGCCTGGTGATAGGGCGAGTCTCGGAATCTGTTTTTTTAATCAAAATTTAATATGAGCACGGCGGAAGCCCCGTCACATCTTTCTACCTTTTACTTTTTATAGTCTGACAACGCAAGATTGGTGAATGCTGACTGGCTCTTTTTAGCTTCG
>CAYWHT010000259.1:0-6514 GCA_964458135.1 uncultured Saprospiraceae bacterium
GCGACCAGGCCTGGCAACCATTTGCGCTGCTCCCTACGAAAAACTCATGCATCATCCGGGCTAAAGCACATCTTTGCTACTTCATGAAAGAGCCCCGGCGGGGCATACGGTTGGAAGCCATATTGAGGCTGAATACCGATCGCCGAAGACCAAAGACTACACCTGATTAGGATTTTCCTTTATCTTCCGCACCGGCGGCTTTCTTTTCTTTTTCTTTACCGTTGCTTTTGGCGTTGCCGTTGGTGCTGGGGCCCATGATTTTTTCTTTGATTTTACCTTCGATTTCGAGGGCGACTTCGGGATTGTCGGCCAGGAATTGTTTGGCGGCTTCCCGGCCCTGGGCGATTTTGGCGCCGCCGTAGCTGTACCAGGATCCACTTTTTTGGATGATTTCGTGATCGACTCCGAGGTCGACGATTTCGCCGGTTTTGGAGATGCCTTCTCCGTACATGATATCGAACATGGCTACGCGGAAGGGCGGCGCCATCTTGTTTTTCACGACCTTCACTTTGACGTGGTTGCCCATGACGTTGCCGTCTTTGTCTTTAATGCCGGAGCCGGTTTTGCGGATATCTAGTCGCAGGGAGGAGTAGAATTTCAGGGCGTTACCACCGGTGGTCGTTTCGGGATTGCCGAACATGACGCCAATTTTTTCGCGCAGCTGGTTGATGAAGACACAGCAGCAACCCGTTCGCCCGATGGTGGCGGTGAGCTTGCGCATGGCCTGGGACATGAGGCGGGCCTGCAGGCCCACTTTAGAATCTCCCATTTCGCCTTCGATTTCTCCTCGGGGCACCAGGGCGGCCACGGAGTCGATGACGATGATGTCGATGGCGCCGGAGCGAATGAGGTTTTCGGTAATCTCCAATGCCTGCTCGCCGTTGTCGGGCTGGGAGATGAGCAGGTTTTCGGTGTCCACGCCGAGGCCTTTGGCGTAGAATCGGTCGAAGGCGTGCTCGGCGTCGATGAAGGCGGCGATGCCGCCCTGTTTCTGGCATTCGGCAATGGCGTGGATGGCCAGCGTGGTTTTACCCGAAGATTCGGGCCCGAAGATTTCCACAACCCGGCCCCGGGGAAGTCCGTTAATGCCCAGTGCAATATCCAGGCTCAATGAGCCGGAGGGTATAGCGTCCACTTCGATAACCTGTGAATCGCCCATGCGCATGATCGTACCTTTGCCGTACGTTTTCTCCAGGCGGTCCACCGTCATTTGAAGGGCTTTGAGTTTTGCGTCCTTTTCCTGCGACATTGAGTATTAGTTTTGCGAATTAAAACCTTTTGTTTTGCTTGTAAGCAAAAATAAATATTTTGTTTATTACAAACAAGAAATTGGTTGGTTTTTGTGACAAATGGTGGGATGGCGGTGGGTTGAGCGACGGGCTCTTGCTCCGTCAATGGTTAAAAATACGAAATGTTCCCGAATAAGGCAATACGTTTATTCTTAGTGTGCGGAGCAGCGAAAGCCATCAAAGAACCCCCGAACGCGAGCGCGGCGTCCGGGGGTTCAAGTGGGCGAAAATCTCAAGGGTGATTTAAGCCTGTTGCTGTAGCGCCTGCCGGCGGCTGTAGCGCAACACATTTTGCAGGGTGGCGCTGGAAGGGCTAAACTTGACCCTAGGCAGCTGTTCGTAAGCCTGCTTGAGTGATTCGTACTCCTCGTACAAATCGGGATCTAACGCGAGCGCCTCGCGCAACGCATAGCCTTCGGAGGCGGTAGTCTCTTCGTAAAGATACCGAATGAGGTGATGCTGTGTAAAGTTTTGCTTCATAGGAACCGTGGATTGGTTAATGATCTTTTATTCAGATTTCCAAATATCTAACTGGAATTTGATTGGAATTATTGTTTGTTGCCGGTAATTATTGATTTAGTGAATAGTCTGCCAACCCAAAATTTGTGAATGCTGGCCTGACAAACTATAGAGTTTCGGTCATTGGTCTTTATTAGCTCCCCGTCTTCCTACCTTCAACGGCAACAGCTCAAGACCTTTCATCGGGATGGCCTTCATCCGGCGCAGCCGGGCGCCAAAAGTGTTCTTCAAAGGCCAGCACGCGATTATCCTTCACCCGGACGCCCTCTTGCTCCAGCATTTCCTGCATCATCGTCGGCGTGGGAAAATGGTTGCGCCCGCTCAGCTCGCCTTTGCGGTTGACGACGCGGTGGGCGGGCACGTTTTCCAGCGCCATGCTTTTGTTGAGCGCCCAGCCCACCATGCGGGCGGAGCCCAGCGCGAGATAGTCGGCAATGGCGCCGTAGGTGCTCACCCGGCCGAAGGGGATCTGGCGGGTGAGTTCGTAGACTTGCTCGTAGTAATTTTTTGCGGCCATAGACGAATCGATGTGAAATCCCTACTTTTGCAATAGACATTATGAATACCAGTTTTATAGAGGATAGACGCCGCAATTTTTTGTCCTATCAAGGCGAGAAACGTAGGCATAGCCGGGGCTACGGCGAGGCTTCTCAACGCAGATAGGGCGAAAAAGGGCAAGTCTAGACCTGTATGGTGTTCATAATGTCTAATATACGGTAAGTTTTTTGCTATGCTCAAGACCAAAGTTAAAGCCAGTTCCATTACCAATCTGACGGATGCCCGCTATTTCGCCGCCCGCGAAGTGGAATGGCTCGGCTTTACCCTCGACCCCAGCTCCGAAGACTACATCCAGCCCCAAATGGCGCACGCCATCAAAGAATGGGTAGATGGGGTGCGCATCGTCGGGGAATTTAACCTGCAGGCCGCCAACGACATCCGCACCATCCTCGAGCATCTCGAACTGGATGAGATCCAGGCCGGTCCCTTCACTTCGGCCGAAACCCTGCTCGAATTGGAACCCGAACTGCCGGTCATCAAGGAATTGATCATCGAAAAGGGGACGGCCCGCGATACATTGGAAGAAAACCTTCAGCAATTCGCACCGCTGGCGCAAACCTTCCTTCTCAACTTTGACAAAAACGGCATTACCTGGGCGGACTTGCAGGACGCTCGCCCCTTCTCCCTTGCCTTCCTGCGGGAGGTCTGCGAAAATTACACCATCCTGCTCGCCATCTCGTTTGAGCCCGCCGAACTGCACGATTTACTAGAGCAACTCCCCATTGCGGGCATCGCCGTTCGCGGCGGAGCGGAAGAAAAGGTGGGATTCAAATCTTTCGAGGAGTTGGATGATATTTTCGATGAGCTGGCGGAGTAGTAAGAGAGCGGTCTTATCTTAGCCTACCTCCTTTTCCACTTTGAGGAGCTTATCCACCGCCCTCGTCAACGGAAGCTTGGCTTTCTGCGTGCCGATCGAGAGTTAGTGGAGGGGCTCGCCTTTTTTTCGATCCCCGGGTTTGAGCAATATTCTGACCGCCCCCGCTACCCAATAGCTGACGTAAATTTGGCGTTTCACTCGTTCAATTTCCAAATATCCCTGTTTCCACCACATCAACGACTTTCTCCCAGCTGTATTGCGCCCGCTGTTTTTTGCCCTCCGTTACCAGTCGCTCGCGCAGGGATTCGTCCCGGTAAACGCGTTCCAGCGCCCAGGCGATTTCGTCGATTTCCCCGGGATCAACCAGTACGGCCGCCTCTCCGGCCACTTCCGGCAGAGCGGTTCGGTTGCCGGTGATGATGGGTACTTCGGCCTGCATGGCTTCCAGTAGAGGTACGCCAAAGCCTTCGAAGCAGGAAACGTAGGCAAGGGCGAGCGCGCCCCCCATCAGACGGTTGAGTGCTTTTTCCTCCAGGTAGCCGAGAAAGCGGATGGCGCCGCGATGCCGGGACTGTTCGTAAGCCTGGCGAGTGGCGCCGGTTTGCCAGGCCAGGCGACCCCCGATGAGGAGCTGGGTGGAGGCGCTGGTTAGGTTCTTGAAGCGGTCGAAGGCCTGAATCAGGCGGTGAACATTTTTGCGTGGATGCACGGCGCCGAGGTAAAAGAAGTAATCCCGGCCGTCGGCGTATTGTTCCCGAACGGCGCGCTTTTCTGCGTCGGGAAGCGGAGCAAAGCCCTCGCGGCAGCCGTTGCCCGCCACGCGGATTTTTTCCGGGGGCACGGAATAGGTTTGCTGTAAATCCCGCTTCACAAATTGCGAAACCGTGATGATGCGCCGGGCGCGTTGCAGGTAGCGGGGCACGTAGTGTTGATAGAAGCGCCCGACCAGCCGCGGCACCTGGCCGGGATAGTGGGCGTGGGCGATATCGTGGGTGACCATTACCGTGGGCGTTCGGGTACGAAGGCTGGCGTAGCCGTCGGGCGAAAAAAAGAGGTCGGGCGCCTTCTTTCTGAGTAAGTAGGGTACCGCCCACTCGAACCAGGCGCACCACAAAACCGGATGGCGGGCGGGCGGCGGCAGTACGAATGGCTTTACGTTGGGGCCAAAGATGAAGCGATTGTCGTAGGGACGATCGAACAGGAAGTAGAACTGGTGTTCGGGATGGCGCGCCACGAGGCGGCGCACCACTTCGTGGGTAAACCAGCCGACCCCTTCCAGCTTGTTGGGAAGTAAGAAGCGCGTATTGACGGCTATTTTCATGCGTACCGGGCTAGAGGATTACACAACAGCTTTTGGGGATTACCCGCAATGCTGTTATCTTGCTTACCAATGACAAACTACCGATATCCTAAACTGTTCTTCGCCTAAAGATAATTTTTCCCATGGAAACCGACGTACTGATCATCGGCTCGGGCATCGGCGGTCTGAGTACCGCCATTTACCTGGCCGAACAACGGCCCGATCTGGAAGTGATGGTCCTGACCAAAGTCGACGAAAGCGAAAGCAATACCAGCTACGCCCAGGGCGGCATCGCCGCCGTCTGGAACGAGGAAGTCGACTCCTACGAAAAACACAAAGCCGATACGCTCGATGCCGGCGCGGGCCTCTGCAACGAGGAAATCGTCGAAATGGTCGTGCGCGAAGGTCCCCGGCGGGTCAACGACATCATCAACTGGGGGACGCGCTTCGACCAGGATAGCCGCATGCAATACGAGCTGGGCCGCGAGGGGGGCCACAGCGAAAGCCGCATCCTCCACTACAAAGACCTCACCGGCTGGGAAATCCAGCGCGCCCTGGTGGCCAAGTCTAAACAGCTATCCAACATCAAAATCCTGGAGCACTATTTTGCGGTTGATCTCATCACGCAACACCACCTGGGCTATACCGTAACGCGCCTTACGCCCAATATCGAATGTTACGGCGCCTACGCCCTCAACAAAGACACCAACGAAATCGATAAACTGTTAGCTCGCGCGACGGTGGTGGCTACGGGCGGCGCCGGGCAGGTCTACCGCGCCACCACCAACCCCGTCATTGCCAGCGGCGACGGCATCGCCATGGTCTACCGGGCCAAGGGGTGGATCGAGAATATGGAGTTCGTTCAGTTTCACCCCACCTCGCTTTTCAGTGCCGCAGGAGAAAACCCGGTATTTCTAGTCTCCGAAGCGGTCCGGGGGTTTGGTGGCGTCCTGAAAACACGAGACGGGAAACCCTTTATGAAAAAATACGATGAACGCGAGTCTTTGGCCCCGCGCGATATTGTGGCCCGAGCCATCGACAACGAGATGAAGGTTACGGGTGACGAATGCATGTTTCTGGATTGCCGCGAACTCGACCAGACCAAATTCCGCAGCCACTTTCCCACGATTTACGACAAATGTCTGAGCATCGGCATCGATCCGAGCAAGGACATGATACCCGTAGTGCCCGCCTGCCACTACATGTGCGGCGGCATTCGGGTGGACCGCGACGGCAAGAGCTCGATCAACCGCCTCTACGCCTGCGGCGAATGCACCTGCACTGGTCTGCACGGCGCCAACCGGCTGGCCTCCAACTCCCTGCTCGAGGGCCTCGTCTTCGGTCACCGCATTGCGGAAGACCTGACCCGGCAGATCGATCAGTACGAAATCCGGCGGCAAATTCCCGAATGGTTCTCCAACGGCACCACCCATCCCAAGGAGATGGTGCTCATCACGCAGAGTTTGAAAGAATTGAAAGAGATCATGAGCAACTACGTGGGCATCGTGCGCACCAACGTGCGGATCAAACGCGCGATGGACCGCCTGCGGCTGCTCTATCTCGAAACGGAGGGGCTCTACGATACAACCGTGCTCTCGCCCCAGCTGTGCGAACTGCGCAACCTCATCACCATCGGTTACCTCGTTACTCGCTCGGCGGGGATGCGGCGGGAGAGCCGGGGATTGCATTATAATACCGATTACCCGGAGCGGCAGGATATTGTGCAGGTGAGTATTTTGTAAGAACCATCCTATAGCCTGACGCCATAGGCTATTTCATTTTGCCGCCACGCGGCTGCAGAAAATGGCTGTGATGGCCTGAAGCCGCAGCGCAGCGGAAAAAGAGCAAGTCAGGGTTCACAAATTTTGGGTTGGCGGACCATAACCAAGCACCAAGCGACTACCCCGGAACGCAGGCCGGAAACTCACCTTCCACAACACCAGGTGCAATGCGACGAGCTTGAAACCAGGTTCAAGCCAGTGAACTACCCACCAACTGAAGATTGGTGGGCTTCGGGCTTCCCAGAGAATA
>CAYWHT010000260.1:0-6500 GCA_964458135.1 uncultured Saprospiraceae bacterium
GTACTCCCTGAACAAAGCTCCACCCTTGACGGTATACTTTCCGTAAACTCTACGCACTTTGAATAAGCCCAGTACCTCTATCGCCACCGCCGGCGTTTCCACCGGTCGTTTTCCGCTCAAAGCTTATTTGGTTTTGGCTGCGCTCAGCCTCATTTGGGGCACCTCTTTTATCCTTATCAAAAAGGGCCTGGTCGTCTATTCGGGCATGCAGGTGGGGTTGCTCCGTTTGGGCATCTCGGCGTTGGCCTTTGCGCCTGTTCTAGCCTATAACTACACCCGCATCAACTGGAAAAAGTGGCCCGTTTTGTTGGGCGTAGGGCTTACCGGCACCTTTTTTCCGGCTATTTTATTCGCCTTGGCCCAAACGCAAGTCAGCAGTTCGGTAGCGGGTATCCTCAATTCGCTGGCGCCGCTGTTCACGCTGTTGATCGGCATCCTCTTTTTCCGGGCCCGCCTGGTTTGGTTGAAAGTACTGGGCGTGACGGTCGGACTGGGCGGAGCGATCCTGCTCATCTTGATGAACAAGGGGCTTGATTTCCAGGCCAACATTGGCTACAGCCTATTGGCGGTCATCGCCACGGCCTGTTACGGCACCACCAACAACCTGGTGGCTACCTATCTGCGCGATATGAATTCCGTGCTCATCGGTGCGGCTTCCTTCTTTATGGTCGGTCTGCCCGCCATTATTTATCTTTTAGGCGCCACCGATTTCACCACCGTCCTCACTACTGAGCCCGGCGCCTGGGCCGCGCTGGGTTACATCGCCATCCTCGCCCTGTTCAGTACGGTGACCGCCTCCATCCTTTTCTTCCGCCTCATCCAGTGGACGGAGCCCATCTTTGCTTCCACCGTAGCTTACCTGGTGCCCATGGTGGCGCTGGGCTGGGGACTGGTCGACGGGGAGGCGATCGGGCTATTTCACTTGCTGGGACTGGGATTGATTTTGTCGGGGGTTTATTTGACGCGGCAGCGATGAGTTACAAGTTCAACCAATACGTTACTTTCGCCACGATCGCCCGGTTTTTGACGGCGAAGCCGTCCGAGAGGTAATTATCCGTATAGACGAGGAAGAAGTCGGATACCGGAGCGAAGCGCCACTGCAGGCGGGTGTTGATGTTGACATTTTCGCGCTGGTCGTTGTACTGAATGAAGGTGGTGAGGAAGACGCTGCGGCTAAAGGTCAGGTCGATGCGGGGGCCGATGAGGAAGAGGCCGGTGGAGGCGTGGGGTTCCGGCAAATCAATATAATTGTAGTTGACACTCAACTCGATGGAGCCGTAGGGCTGGTACCGGTAGGTCAGGGAACCCGACATGCCGTAGCGGTAACCGTTAAAAAATTCGCCGGCCGATGGAGAGAGGCGATAGAAAAATTTTTTCCGCTGATCGGAGCGGTAGGATACCCGGAAGCTGGAATAGTTGTAGACGGTGCTGTCGGGCAGCGGCTCGGAATCGGTGCGGGTAGGATCGAATTCGTCGAAGAGAAAAGTCGATTCGTTGCTCAGCGTTGCCCGCATGCCGCTCGTATTATTGAAATCGGCGTCCCAGTAGGCTTCGAACTCGTGATCCGCCTTGCCGAAGCCGGGCTGCCAAAGAATGCGCGCTTCGAAGCCCGGTCCGTGTTGGTTAAAGGGCCCCTTTTTGGGATAGAAGAAGGAGCGGATCTCCGGGTTGATGCTCAAAAAGCCGGTGCGCGGCACGAAGCCCACCTCTGCTTCGTAATCCTCCCCGACCAGCTGTTGATCCCAGCGAATGCTGATCGGTCGGATGCGGTATTCCAGGGAAGTGCCGTAGGCGTAGGGTTGGCCGCCTTGCTCCGGCGAAAAGGAATGCTGGTAATAGGCCTTCCCGTTCCATTCATTATTTGAGCTCGCCAAATTATAATCGAACCCCACCACCCGGTTGTAGCGGTTGATGACATCATCCTCATCTTCCCCGGCCTCGGGCTCCGGATCTTCCAGCTCGTCAAAGGTTTGCTTGTTGACGAAGATGAGCCCGAAGTTGGAGCGGTTGAATACCTTGCGCTGCAGGGCCATTACGGTATAATTATAGCCCGGAAGATTGGCCCGTTCTTCCTGGTCGGTCTGCATATTGAGCAGCCCGATGCGCCAGTTTTTATCCAGCTTGCCGCTCAGGCGGGCGCCCGCGTAAATCGGCACCTGGATGTTGTTGCCGGTCGTATCTTCGGCAATACCGATACGGCGGGAGAAGAAGGGATTGATCCGGCTGTCGCCGAAGCCGCCGAAGAGGTCGGCATTTTCCAGAAAAAATTGGCGCCGTTCGGGGAAAAACACCTCAAAACGACCGAGGTTGATCACTTGTTGGTCTACTTCCACTTGTGAAAAATCGGGATTGACGGTGAGGTCGAGATTGAGGCCCGGGGTTACGGCAATTTTGGCGTCGCCGCCGATATCAAAATTGTAATTGGGATCTTCATCCACCCGCACCAATTCATCGTCTACTTCATCCATGTAAGTCTGGTTGAAGCCGGAAGTGATGAATGGGATGACCGACACGCTGGTGCCGGGGCTCTGCGGCGCCTCTTCCCAAACCATTTGGTCGACGTACGCCAGACTGGTCAGCGACTGGTTTTGGGGCACGCGCACCCAACTGGAGCGGGTATTCGATTGGGTATCGAAGCGATAGCTGTTGAAGTTCCAGACCTTCTGGCCGTCCTGAAACCGCAGGGTGGTGAAGGGGATGGCCATCTCGCAAGTCCAGTAGCCATCGTGGATTTTAGCGACGCCGGTCCATTTGTTGTCCCAGGATTCGTCGAAGTCGGTGCGCGGGTTTTGTCCGCCGTTCGAAATCAAAGCTTCCCGCATCACGCCGTAGGGATTGATGCCGAAGACAAAAGCGTTGGTCTTATCGCGGAAGGTATCGAAGAGCAGGGTCAGGTTATCGCTGCCGCCGGCCCGGAAATCCCGTCGCAGGGAAGGCGTGACATAATCATCGCCCTGGGAGTGGCAGATGGCGGCGACGTACAAGAAATCCTCATCGTAGGTCATGAAGATCTCCGTCTGCACTTCCACTTGCAGGCTATCGGTAGGGAAGAGCTCCCAGAAGTTTTTGGCGGGTTGCCCCCGGAACCAGGCCTCTTCCTTGACATTGCCGTCCAGTTTGATTTCGGTCTTGGCCGGTTTCAATTTTACGGGTTGTTTGGCGTATTTATCCTGGCCCATTAGCCAGCCTACCAACAGTAGAGCGATCAGCGTCAGCGTATTTCTTTTCATTACCTCAGGTGTGTGGATGCGTAGCGGGTGTTTCAGAATTTGGTTTTACTTCGTTTGCCAACTACGAAGCTAAGAAAAAGTTGAGTGGGGGGTTTTGCCGGGATTGCCAAATTCATGGAGGGTTGATTCCTTTGCCCCCTTCTCCTTCAGAGGATTCCCCACATCCCCACTTCCATTTTCCCCCAATCTTCCGTATCTTCCCAATCATCATTTATCCAACCACACGCTCATCACATGCCAACGAGAACCTTTTTTCTTTTCCTCCTTGTCGCCGGTCTGCTCACCGGCTGCCAGCAACCGGAAGTCAAGCGGGACCAAACCTTCTTTACCGTCACCTTCGACCGGGATACCGCCTTCGACGGCCGCCTGCTCGTCATGCTCTCCACCGACAGCACCGCCGAGCCGCGCTTCCAGATCGCCGACGGCCCCAACACCCAGCTCGTCTTCGGGCTGGATGTGGAAGGCTGGCGGAGCAGCAAGGCCTGGGAAGTCGACGGCGCCGCCTTCGGCTACCCCATCGAAAGCCTGGCCGAAGTGCCCGCCGGAGACTATTACGTGCAAGCCCTGCTCAACAAATACGAAACCTTCAACCGAGTTGATGGCAAAACCGTCAAACTGCCGCCCGATCGCGGGGAAGGCCAACAATGGAACCGCAAGCCGGGCAACCTCTACAGCACCCCACGGAAAATAAGTTTCGACCCGGCATCCAGCACCAGCATCGACATCCAGCTCGATCAGGAAATTCCCGCCATCGAGCCGCCGGAAGACAGCAAATACATCAAGCACATCCGCATTCGCAGCGAGCGCCTCAGCGAGTTCTGGGGGCGCGATATGTACCTGGGCGCACACGTGCTCCTACCCGAGGGGTTCGAAGAAAATCCGGATGTAAAATATCCCCTCGCCATCATGCACGGCCACTTTCCCTACGACTTCGGCGGCTGGCGCACCGAACCGCCGGATACGACGGAGCCCTGCGAATACAGCGCCCGCTTCGACGTCGAATGCTATAACCGCATCGTGCAGCAGGAGGCTTACGATTTCTACCAAGCCTGGACCGGCCCCGATTTCCCCCGCGTCATCGCCATCAAAATTCAGCACCCTAACCCCTATTACGATGACTCTTACGCCGTCAATTCCGAAAACCTGGGACCCTACGGCGACGCCATCACCTACGAGCTCATCCCCCACATCGAGGAGCAATTCCGCGGCATCGGTGAGGGTTGGGCCCGCTTCCTCTACGGCGGCTCCACCGGCGGATGGGAAGCCCTGGCCGCACAGGTTTTCTACCCCGAGGAATACAACGGCTGCTACGCCGCCTGCCCCGACCCGATCGACTTCCGGGCGTACTGCCTCGTCAACCTCTACGAAGACGAAAATGCTTACTACCTCGACAGCCGCTTCAAGCAGACCGAGCGCCCTGGCCACCGCGACTACCTGGGCCACGTCTCCTCCACCCTAAAGGACATGAACCAGCGCGAATTGGCCCTGGGCGCCAAAAGCCGCTCCGGCCAGCAGTGGGATATCTGGGAGGCGGTCTACTCCCCGGTAGGCGAAGACGGCTACCCCCAGCGCATCTGGGACAAATACACCGGCGAGATCAATCCCGAAGTAGCCAATTACTGGAAAGAAAATTACGACCTGGCCTGGATTCTCAAGCGCGACTGGGCCGAGCTGGGCCCCAAACTGGCGGGTAAAATCCATATTTATTGCGGGGATATGGACAACTATTATTTGAATAATGCGGTCTATCTAATGGAGGATATCCTCGAAGAAACGACCGCACCCTATTACAACGGCGAAATCGACTACGGCGACCGCGCCGAACACTGCTGGAACGGCGATCACGAAGAACCAAACCACATTTCGCGGCTGCGCTACCACCGCATGTTTATCCCGAAGTGGACGCGGGAGGTGTCCTCGAGGGCTCCGGCGGGGGCGGATTTGAGATCCTGGAGATATTGATTGATTATTGATTATTGATTTTGGATTTTGGATTTTGGATTAGGGCCAATCAAAAATCAAAAATCCAAAATCCAAAATCCAAAATCCAAAATCCAAAACATAATGCCCAACTCCTTATTCGACAACCACGGGCGCGTAATCAACTATCTCCGTCTTGCGGTCACCGATCGCTGCAACCTGCGTTGCTTCTACTGCATGCCGGAGGAAGGGATCAAGTACGTAGCACGGGAAGACCTCCTCTCCTACGAAGAGATGGAGCGGACGATCCGCTTGCTCGTGAAGATGGGGATCGAGAAAGTGCGGATTACGGGGGGCGAGCCTTTCGTACGCAAGGATATGATGGATTTCCTACGCACGCTGAGCGGCGTTGAGGGGCTGCGCAAGATCAACCTGACCACCAACGGCACCTTGACCGGACCGCTGGCGCCCGAGCTCAAACGCCTGGGCATCAGCTCTGTCAACCTGAGCCTTGATAGCCTGGACCGCGACCGCTTTTTTAAGATTACCCGCCGCGACCAGTTCGATAAAGTCATGCAGTGCTTCGAGACACTCCTCAGCCACGGCATTCCCACCAAGATCAACGCCGTGGTGATGCGCGATTACAACATCGAAGACATCCTCCCCATGGTGGAACTCACGCGCGACTACCCCGTGGACGTGCGCTTTATCGAGGAGATGCCCTTCAACGGGGAGGGCAGTCACTACCCCGTGCTGGAATGGAACCACCGCAAGATTCTGCAACACATCCAACAGCATTATCCCAACCTGGAAAAAGTGCCCGATCCGCCCCACTCCACTTCCAATAATTACCGGGTGCCGGGCCACCAGGGCCTGGTCGGCATCATCGCCGCTTTTAGCCGCACCTTCTGCGGCACCTGCAACCGCATCCGCATCACCCCGCAGGGCATGCTCAAAACCTGCCTGTACGACAGCGGCGTCTTTAACGTGCGCGACCTCCTGCGCGCCGGCGCCACCGATGACCAACTGCGGGATACGTTTTTGGATGCGTTGGGCAACCGGGCGAAAGATGGGTATGAGGCGGAGCGGAAACGGAATTTTGGCCTGCCGGTGTCGGAGTCGATGTCGACCATTGGGGGATAGTTGTTTGCTTGCGCTCTACTGTGTTATTATGTGGCTGTGTTAGTGCCCGAAGCACTAGGACAAAAAACAACGCGGGCCAGGAGACCCGCGCTACGACCCGAACCACCTCCGTGATCCGGGCGCGGTTATCGCCCTACTTTTAACCCGGATGCTGCATGAATTGATCTATTACGCGGCGCCATTCCTGGCCGTCCTCGTCCTTCGCTG